>JAXMIV010000221.1:0-10291 GCA_034377045.1 Prosthecobacter sp.
TTCTCGGGAGTCAGCAGCACGGTCCATTTCGCCAGCTCCTCTTTCTTCGCCGCCGGCGAGTCACGCAATTCACCCCAGACCGCCGTGAGTTGCGCCGTCACATCGGCATCACCCAGGCTGCGAATCTGTCGCGCCTGAAAAGGCGTGATCGCCGCCAAGGGCACCTTTCCTGACTTCACCGCATTCAACAACGCCACGGCGTAACTCGGGCGCGACGCCAGCGTGTTCACCGTCGCCTCCTGCTGCTCCACGCTGCGCACCGGCCACGTGCCTAACAACGCCTTCGGAATGCGCGGATCGTCATACGCCGCCAAACCTTTGCGCGCCGCCACCGCCAGCACCTTGTCATTGATCTGACTCAGCAGCACATCCAGCAATTGCGGCTTCGGATCGCGCATCAGGCTGCCTAACGCATTTTGCCGAGCCGCCGCATCGCCTTCCGTATCCTTGACGATGACCAGCAGTTCATCAAGCGCCCGGCCGCTGCCAAACACAATCGAAAGCTGTTGCGCCAGGCGTTTGCTTTCCTCATCCGCTCCGCTTGCCAGCGCCGCCACCAACGCCTCCCAAGCCTTCGGCTTCGGCGCCTTGCTCCACCCCTCTAAGCCCGCTGCCATGCCCTGCAAAATGTCCTTGATCTGGGCCGTGAGCATCGCCGGCACCTTCCCCTCCGCCTTGCCCGCCGCACTGTTCAGTCCCAAGGCCAGCGCCACCAACCCGTCAATCGCCGCCGGCTGTTTCTCAATCTCCTCCGTCAACCGCCGCGTCACCAACCGCCGCACCGTGCTGATCTTCGAACTCGCAATCAACGCCAGGGCCTTCTGCGGATAAGCCGCCACCGCCGGCTCAATGCCATACCAAATCATCAAAGGCTGCTGCCGGTCATTCGCATCTTCGGCATGATTGGCAAGGGCCGTGGCGATCGGAAAGCGTTCTTCCAGGGGATATCGTTGCAGGGAAGATGCTAGTTCCAAACGCACCAGACCTGAAGGATCGGACTTCGCGAATTCTTCCGCCTTATCAGCATCAATCAACGATTGATACATCAACGCAGCAGCGCGTTCGAACTCGTGTTCGTTGTCGTTGCTCAGTCCCGCGATGAGAGGATTCTCTTTGTCCCGTTCCACCAACGTTTGCATTGCCATCCTCGCCCACCAGTTATTCTTGTTGGACATCTGCTTGCCCAATTCCTCATCGCTCATCTTCGCCACATCCACCGGCGCTTGCTTCTTCGGTTCCCCGTAGCTGATCTTATAAATGCGCCCGCTCGAACGATGCACGCCATCACTGTCATGGCATTCGCCGGAATCGCTCCAATCGGAGACAAAGACATTGCCATCGGGACCTGTCAGCAACTCGATGCCGCGAAACCACTTGTCCTTGGTCTTCATGAAATCCGGCGCGTGCTTGCCAACATAGCCACATCCTTCGCGGTGCAGGGTGTCCATATTGATGCGATTGCCGTGCAAGTTGCAGGTCAGGGCAGCACCATGGTATTCCTTTGGCCAGACGCCGCCCTGATAAATCAGAAAACCCACATGCGCATGACCGCCGCCGAGTTCTCCCGTCTTGCCGGTGATGCCGAGCTTGCGAATATCGCTCCACTTCTCAGCCCCCGTATCCCAATGAAAATGATCGGCCGTTTGCTCGATCACTTCATAGACATGGGGGTTCAGGTGGGTGCCGAACATACGCCGTGAGTAGGACCCGGGAATACCGTGCCAGAGATGGCCGATCACGGTGTTAATGTAGAAAAGCTGGCCGTGCTCATCCCAATCATGCCCCCAGGAATTCGTGCCGCCATGGCAGACGACCTCAAAGACATGACGTGTCGGATGAAAGCGCCAAATGGCGCAGTTGAGCAGCGTGCGCTTCTCAAGGGGCGTGCCGGGCGCCCCCACCGCCGAAGTGTCGGTGATGCCGTGCCGTCCATAAAGCCAGCCGTCCGGACCCCACCTCAGTCCGTTGACGATGTTGTGGCCGATGGTCTTCACATTAAACCCGTCCAGCAAGACCTGCGGCGGGCCGTCCGGCACATCGTCGCCGTTCTTGTCGGGAATGAAGGACAGCGTGCCCTCATTCAAAATCCACACACCGCCATACCCAATCTCCACGCTCGTCAGGTACGCCCCCTGGTCCCAGAACACCTTGCGGCCGTCCTGCTTCCCATCGCCATCCTTGTCTTCCAAAATGATGATGCGGTCGCGCAGCTTCGTATCCCAGCGCAGCGGATTCTCCGCATACGTGTAATTCTCCGCCACCCACAGCCGCCCCTTCGCATCCCAATTCATGGCAATCGGTTGTTGCACATCCGGTTCGGCGGCAAAGACCTGGCAGTGGAAGCCCGGCGGCAGTTCCATCGTCCGCGCGACCTCTTCAGCAGGCATCGGCGAACCTTTTTCCGTATCAAAAGGCGTGGGAAAATCCGCGAACGCCGTCAGGGTCGCAAGGGTGATGAGGGTGCCGAGGCAAAGAGTTCGCATGAGGGGAGCCATATCGTACGCGCAAAATGAGACAAGATTGCGCGGTTGTCACCGGGACGCTAAAGAATGCGCGTGAATTAATGAGTCGCCGAGATAACTGAACGGTGAAATCACAGCTCCGTCCCGACGTTTATACCCCTTGTGCCAACCGTGATTCACCTTTCCCAAACCTTCCGTCCGCTCTTGCTGCTAACTCTGCTGCTCTGCGCCGTTTCCTCCGCCCCTGCAGCCGAACCCCGCACCAACGTGGTTTTCATCCTGGTGGATGACCTGCGTTGGAACGCCCTGGGCTGCATGGGTGACAAAATCGTCAAGACGCCCAACATCGACCGCTTGGCGAAGGAGGGTGTACTTTTCAACAACATGTTCGTCACCACCTCCATCTGCGCCATCAGCCGCGCCAGCATCCTCACCGGCCAGTGGGCGCGCCGCCACGGCATCGACGACTTTGGCACCGGCATCAGCGCGGAAGCTTGGAAGGACACCTACCCCGCGCAATTCCGCGCCGCCGGCTGGCGCACGGGTTTCGTCGGCAAATACGGCGTGGGCAATGAAAAGGTCATCGCCGCCAAGGCGCCCGACTTTGACTTCTGGCGCGGCGAACCCCGGCAGGCAGGCCGCTTCTTCATCGAGCCCGATGATCCCACCCGCACCCACAAGACCGCGAAGTTCGGCAATGCCGCCCTCGATTTCCTCGACGGCTGCGACGGCAAGCAACCCTTCTCCCTCAGCCTCAGCTTCAACGCCGTGCATGCGCGCGACCACGAGGAACGCGAGTACGAACCCGACCCGCGCGATGACGGCCTTTACGACGGTATCGAAATCCCGCTGCCCAAACTCGCCACCGACGCCGCCTTTCAGCGCCTGCCCGCTTCCGTCCAGCAGAGCGAAGGCCGCAAACGCTGGACCTGGCGCTTTGATGACCCACAAAAGGCCCAGCGCATCCTGCATGACTACTACAGCCTCATCACCGGAATGGACCGCGAGGTGGGCCGCATTCTCGATACCCTGGAAAAGAAAGGCCTAACTAAAAACACCGTCGTCATATTCAGCGGCGACAACGGCTACGCCCTCGCTGATCGCGGCATGGCCGACAAGTGGTACCCTTATGACGAGGACCTGCGCGTGCCCCTCATCATCAGGGATCCGCGCCTGCCTGCGGAACGCCGCGGCGCCAAGGTCGACGCCTTCGCCCTGAACGTGGACCTTGCCGCCACCATGCTGGACATGGCAGGCCTGCCCGTCCCGCAAGCCATGCAGGGCCGCAGCCTCCAGCCGCTGTTATCAGGCGATGTCCCTTCCAATTGGCGCACCGAGTTCTTCTACGAGCACCACGCCGAATCGCCCACCCGCATCCCGCCCAGCGAAGCCGTGCGCACCCAGCGCTGGAAATTCATCCGTTGGATGGAACCCAACCCCGTCACCGAAGAACTCTACGACCTCCAGGCCGATCCCCTCGAAGAACACAACCTCATCGCCGACCCCGCCCATGCCGCCACCGCCAACGAACTGCGCGCGAAGCGGGAGAAGTACGGGCGGGAACTGCGCTGAGGAGGAGGCTCAGAACGGGGGATTGCGCAATCGGAACTAGTGCCTATGTTTTCGACATGTCCGCCGCTCTCAAACTCGACCTGCGCATGACCCCGGAGGAATTCGCCGCCTTCGAGGAAAAGTCCGATGTGCGCCACGAATACCTCAATGGCGATATCATCGCCATGGCAGGCGGGACGGAGGTGCATAGTCTTATCTCATGCAATGCATCCGGCGAACTTTGGAGCGCCCTGAAAAAACGCCCGTGCCGCGTTTACGAGAGCAACATGCGCATCAAGATCGAGGCCACGGGCTCCGAAACCTATCCGGACTGCTCCGTTGTTTGCGGAACCTCAAAGTTTGAGGATTTGCGCCGCCAAACCCTCCTGAATCCCCTGCTCATCATTGAGGTGCTCTCAGAAAGCACGGAAATCTACGATCGCGGCAAAAAGTTCTGGAACTACCGCCACATCCCTTCCCTCCAGGAATACGTGCTGATCACGCCCACCGAAGCTCTTATCGAGGTCTTCACCCGTCAGCCGACGGACGAATGGCTGATGCGGGTCTACGAAGGCCTGCAAGCCCAGGTGCGCCTGGACAGCCTCGATCTCATCCTGCCGATTGCCAGCTTCTACGCGAAAACGCCAGTTGTGGGCGTGCCGTTGGAGGAAGTTCCCGGCTGAAGATTTGGATGCAGACTTGCGGGCGTTCTCGGACTCTCTCCTGATAAGATCCTGAGTGAAAGCCCCGGCCCAGGACGTTGGGAACGGTCCACCATGATTTCCCGCCTCCATTTCCTCGCCCTTCTATCCCTGGCTCTGCTGCCGATCGCGGCCTCTGCCGAAACCGCCCGCTCCTTCCTCTGCTGCGACTACGGTGGCAATCAGGTCTGCATCGTCTCCAAGTCCGGCGAAATCGAATGGCGTGTGGAGGCGCAGCGCCCGCAGGATTGCTGGCTGCTGCCCAATGGCAACATCCTCTTCTGCTATGTCGCCGGTGCCAAAGAGGTGACGCGCGACAAACAAGTCGTCTGGGAATACAAGGCGCCTACCGACATCAAGATGGAATGCCACGCCTGCCAGCCGCTGCCCAACGGCAACGTCCTCGTCATCGAAACCGGCACCAGCCGCATTATCGAAGTCGACCGCGCCGGCAAGATCGCCAAGGAGATCAAACTGGTCACCACCTGCGACAAGATGCACAACCAATTCCGTGGTACCCGCAAGACCGCCGAGGGCCATTACCTCGTCACCTTCAAAGGTGAAGGCAAAGTCGTCGAACTTGATGGCGACGGCAAGGTGCTGCGCGAAGTCCAAGTCGCCGGCGATCCGCATGAGATCGTTCGAGTCACCAACGGCAACTGGCTCATCACCTGCGGTGACGGCCACAAGGTTGTTGAAGTCGATACCGCCGGCAAGACGGTGTGGGAGTTGAATGAAAATGATCTGCCCGGCAACACCCTGCGCCTCATGGCCGGCTGCCAGCGCCTGCCGAACGGCAACACCGTCATCTGCAACTACCTCGGCCACGGCCACCTTGGCGAACAGCCCCAGGTCTTCGAAGTCACGCCCGACAAAAAAGTCGTCTGGCAATCCGCTGATCACGCCAAGTTCAAAGACATCAATCAAATCCAGGTCCTCGACGTCCCCGGTGATGTGACCAAAGGCGAGATCCTGCGCTGACCCACTCACCGCACCCGCCGCACCGTCGTTCCATCGCGCCATTCGCCGGCCGTCATGACGATCTTCGGATGCTCGGGAATGCCCCGTTCATTATGCTGAAGTTGCGCCACCAGCAGATCGATCGCCGCCGCCCCCAATACGTCCACCTGCTGATCGATCCCCGCACGCTCGGGATGCTCCGCGGTCCAGTTCAGGGTCGCGTAGCCGATCTCGACTCCCTGCAACCATTCAAAGCTGTGCCCCGCATCAAGGACCACCTCCGGCCGCGCGCGGCCTAACCATGTTTGCAATTCCTTCGCTGTCGGCGCCTTCCGCAAGCAGAGCAGCTCCATCGCCTGCCGGATCGGCAGCGGATGATGGGTGAGAAAGCTCGCCGACCACGCGCCAAACATCCGTTCATTCACCGTGCTCGGCCCGAAGAAGCCGATGCGCTTGTAGCCAAGCTTCTTTAACTGCCGCATCGCCGTCATCATGCCCAGGTAATGATGATGATGCACGCGATGCAGCTCCGGCCGCGCATAACCCAGCCCAATCGCCACACTCGCAAACCGCTCCCACTGCATCGACACATGCCCCCGGCTCCGCGACAGCAGGGGCGACAAGAGAAATCCCGGAATGCCGCGCGCCTCAAGGATCTGCGACAACCGCCGCGCCGTCATGCCTTTTTCCTTCAAATGCAACTCATCCAGCTTATATCCCAGTTGTTCCGCCCGCTGCGCCGCGCCTAACTTCAATTGCTGCGACCAGGGCGAAAGCGCCGCCGTCCCCGGCTCCTTGTCCGCCCATATCAGCGCCACGGTCTGCGGCGACACATTCCGCCGCGACTGCCGCATGTGGCTCATCAATTTCGCGATCTCCGGATCAGGCCGGTACCCCATCTCCTGCGCCACCGCCAAGATCCTCGCCCGCAATTCCCCTTCCACATGCCTCTCCCCGCGCAGCGCGCGCGATACCGTCATCTTGGAAACTCCAAGACGCCGGGCAATGTCACTCAAAGTTGGCCGCGCCATCCTGTTACTGTAACAGCATGCCCCCGATTGCACCAGTCTTTCCCCGCCGTACTCTCGTATTGCTATAACCCCTTCCTTCTCCAACCTGCCTCGAATCATGACGCTCAACCGCTTTGCCATCGGCGCCCTTGCCGCCCTCACCCTCACCCTCACCCTCACCCTCGCCACCGCCCAAGCCCAGCAGGTCTGGATCGAAGCTGAATCCTTCGCCGACCCAGGCGGCTGGATGCTCGACACCCAGTTCATCGACATCATGGGCTCTCCCTACCTGCTCGCCCACGGCATGGGCACACCGGTGAAGGATGCGAAGACGGAAGTCCAGGTCCCCGAAGACGGCGAGTATCATCTCTGGGTGCGCACCAAAAACTGGGTCGGCCCCTGGGATGCTCCCGCCGCCCCGGGCCGCTTCCAGATCAGCTTCGACAGCAAAAAGGTCTCCAAGGAATTCGGCACCGAGGGCAAGGATTGGCTTTGGGAAGACGGCGGTCCTGTCGTGCTCAAGAAAAACACCACCCTCGCTCTCCACGATGTGACCGGATTCGATGGCCGTGTCGATGCCATCCTGCTCACCAAGGACAAGGCCTTCACGCCTCCCGCCGATCTCGCTTCGACAAACCAACTGCGACGCAAACTCCTCGGTCTTCCCGAAACCGCTCCCGAAACCCAGGAATACGATCTCGTCGTCGTTGGCGGTGGCTACTCCGGCCTGGGCGCGGCCATCAGCGGCGCCCGCCAAGGATTGCAGGTCGCCTTCATTCAAAATCGTCCCGTGCTCGGCGGCAACGGCTCCAGCGAAGTCCAGGTCTGGGCCCAAGGCGGCACCCGCCGCGGCCTCTACCCTCACCTCGGCGAAATCGTCGAAGAATTCGCCGACCGCGCCAGCAATAGCCCTGCCGCTTCGCCGGAAGAGTATAACGACAAGTTAAAAGAAGAAGTCGTCCGCGCCGAGAAGACCATCGATCTCTTCCTCAACACCCACGTTCATGCGGTCGAGATGGAGAAAGGCGGCGACAAAAAGCTCCGCAGCGTCGTCGGCCTCGATACCAAGACCGGCAAAGAGACCCGCTTCCGCGGCAAGTTCTTCAGCGACTGCACCGGCCACGGCAGCGTCGGCTTTCTCGCCGGCGCCACCATCATGCAGGAGGAAAAAGGCCGCATGGGCATGAGCAACATGTGGGTGCTCAAGAAATCGGACAAACCAAAAGCATGGCCGGAGACGCCCTGGGCGCTCGACCTCAAACCCGAAGACTTCCCCGCGCCAAAGGCCATGGAGCCCTATGGCGTCAAGAACAAGGGCAACATCACCGGCTTCGAACCTGGATACACCCCCGTCGCCAATGCCGATGAATACCTGCACGGCGAATGGTTCTGGGAAAGCGGCTTCGACCAGGACCCCATCAATGGCCTTGAGCGCATCCGCGACTGGAACTTCCGCGCCGTCTATGGCGCCGTCTCTTCTCTCAAGAAGAACGCTCCGGAAAAGTACGGCAACTACGACATGCAATGGCTCGCCTATGTCGGCGGCACGCGTGAATCCCGCCGCATCGTCGGAGACTTCGTCCTGCCCGGCGAAGACATGGTCAAGGGCATCATCCACCCCGATGCCTGCGTACCCACCACCTGGGATCAGGACCTGCATTATCCGAAGGAGCAGTACTCGGTCAAATTCCCCGACAACCCCTTCATCTCCCGCGCCCAGTTCGGCAAACACACCGATCGCAAAAGTGGTTATCCCGTCCCCTATCGCTGCCTGTATTCCAAGGACATCGGCAACCTCTTCATGGCCGGACGCAACATCAGCGTCGACCGCTTCGCGCTCGGCAGCACCCGCGTCATGCGCACCTGCGGCATGTTTGGCGAAGTGGTTGGCAAAGCCGCCTGGATCAGCGTCCGCCACCACACCACCCCGCGCGGTGTTTATGAGCAGTATCTAGATATCCTCAAGGACCTCATGCGCCAGCCTGGCGCCATGCGCCGCGACTCGCTGGAGAGCCCCCTCTACATGCCCGCCAATGCCAAGAGGCTGCCTGAAATTGTCAGTGACACCCTCGACATCGCCAAGCTCGAAGGCATCGTCATCGACGACGAAGACGCCGAGCTCACCGGCAAATGGGCCAAAGGCGAAGGCCTCAAGCCTTACGTTGGCGAACACTACAGCTACGGCCAGGACAAAGGCGCCAGCGCCCGCTTCGCCTTCAGCGTCAAAGAAACCGGCAACTACGAAGTCCGCGTCTACTGGCAACCGCACGCCAACCGCGCCAGGTCCGCCCCCATCACCATCCTCAGCGCCGATGGCGAAAAGACTGTCAAGGTCGATCAAACCAAACCCGCCGGCACCCCTCAAGGCGCCCACACCCTCGGCGCCTTCAAGTTCAACGCCGGCGAAGAAGCCGGCGTCATCTTCCGCACCGAAGGCAGCCAGGGCAACGTCCACCTCGACGCCGTGCAGGTGGTGCCGGTGAAGTAAGGTTCGCGACAACGGTGTGCTGACAGAAAAATGGAGGACAGAAAAAAGGATCCAATTTTTTCTGTCCTTTTTGTTTCTGTCAGTCTCAGTGCTTCGGCCGCCTGTCCAACCAGACGGCCTTTGTGTTTCTGAATGAACGCCACCCACCCTCCGCGCATCTACCTTTCCAGCCCCGCGCCATGAAAGGAAAACTTGCTCTTCTCGCCCTCCTGGCCATCGGCCTGACGTGGATGAGCCTCAAAGATTCTCCGCGCTGCTCCATCTGCATCTCGAATGTCGAGTCCATGTTTTTCCCGCCCACATTATCGCCACTGCCCTATCCCGCGCCGCCGTCGCCCGAAGAATGGCGGATCAAAAGCGCCGATGATCGCCTGGCGAACGTGCGCAGCCGCCTGCTCCCGCGCCTCTGTGAAGAACTCGAAAATCGCCAGCTCAAACTCGGCAGCGCCGCCTTCATCCGCGCCTTCAAGGAAAGCCGCGAACTCGAACTCTGGCTGCGCGACGGCGCCGATTGGACCCTCTTTCGTACCTACCCCATCTCTGCCCTCTCCGGCGGCCTCGGTCCCAAACTCGCCGAAGGCGATGGCCAGACCCCCGAAGGCTTCTACGCGGTCGCGGCCGGCGCCCTCAATCCCGCCAGCAGTTACCATCTTGCCTTCAATATTGGTTATCCCAATGCCTGCGACCTGCAGCAGCAGCGCACCGGCAGCCTCATCATGATCCACGGCAGCAACGTCTCCGTCGGTTGCCTCGCCATGTCCGATCCCTACATCGAAGAAATCTACTGGATCGTCGCCGAAGCCTTGCAGGCCGGCCAGGGCGCCGTCCCCGTCCACCTCTTCCCCTTCCGCATGACCGAAGAGCGCATGGCCGCTGCCGTCGGCTCCGATCACCTGCCCTTCTGGCAGAACCTCAAGCCGGTCTATGACCGTTTCGACACCCAGCGCCGGGTGCCCGCCGTGGAGGTGGTGGACGGGCGCTACCAAATCGGCTCGGACACGTAGTGCCACCGCTTTCCCATTCGACAGCGCCCCATCCTTGGCGCTATATCGGGGCACCTCTTTCCCATGCCCATGTCCTCCATTTTTGAATTGTTTTCCCTCCAGGGTCAGACCGCTG
>JAXMIV010000222.1:0-9500 GCA_034377045.1 Prosthecobacter sp.
ACCGGCGACGAGGCCGATATCGGCGAGTTTGCAGACTCCGCCGCAGTAGATGATGTTGGAGGGTTTGATGTCGCGGTGAGTGAGGCCGCGGTTGTGCATGTAGTACAAGGCATCCGCCAGGTACACACCGGCATCCCGGCAGAAAACGAGATCGAGCCGCCCGTGGCGCTTCATGTCGGTGCCCAGCGTGCGCGGCACATAGGTGTTTACACTCTCGAAGTTCGCGCCTTCCTCGGCGTCATCCGCCAACTCCATGACGCAGTAGTAGAAGCCACGCTCCTCGTTCCAGCCCACGTGCAAAATGTGTACCAGGCAGGGATGTCCGCGCGAGATCGGCTCAAATTGTTGAATGCCGAGGAATTCGCGATGGAAGGTGCGGGTGAGCTCGAAGTCTTCCCGCCAGACAATCTTCACGGCGCGGTAGGCCCCGGTGACGCTCTGGGCCAGCCAAACCTCACCATAGGCGCCGGAACCGACCCGCTTCAGCAGAGTGTAGTCAGGAATGACGATGTCGTCGCGATGCGACGGCGGCCCATCCGGATCGTGGGGACCGTGAGGCCCGCGCGGTCCCCTTGGAGGGGACGGCAGGCGGAGGTTGTCTGCTGAATCCGGCGGCGGCGATTCCACTCCGCCGGGCGCGACTGCGTCAGGCGGTGGCAAGGTGGGTTCACCGGCGGTCATTCTCAAAAACAATAAATGCCCGAGGCACTAGATACAAATGCAGAAGTGAGGGTAATTGATTACGACGGGCGGCGCCAATGGGAAAGGACGATCAATAGCCAGCCGGTCATGAGCAGCAGTCCGCCGAGGGGCGTGGCGCCAAAAACCGCACCCGCCAGCCATTGGGCGGCCCAGGTTTTGGGCTGGAAATAGGCCATGATGTAGAGGGAGCCGCTGAAAAGCAGGATGCCGCCAAGCAGGCAGCGCCAGGACCATGAGGCGAGTTTGCCACCGCTGTTGCCGACAAGGGCCAGAATCACCAGAAGGATTGAGTGGGGAAGGTGATAGCTGACGCCCGTTTGCCAATGGGCGAGTTCTCCTGCGGCCTGAAGTTTGTCGTGGACGGCCCCGTGGGCGCCCATGGCTCCGAGGGCAACGGCGAGGAAACCCATGAGCGCGGCGATGCGGAGGCGGATGTGGTCAGGCTGCATGGGAGGACCGGAGTGAGCGTGGCGCGATTGTCAATGCGGTTACGGCTGCCGTTCTTGTTCGCGGAACTGGGTTGGAGTCAGTTTGGTCATTTTTTTGAAGTCCTTGCTGAAGAAGAACTGATCCGAATAACCGACTTGGCGGGCAACTTCTTTGACCGGATCCTCGGATTCGATGAGGCGGCGCTTGGCCTGGTTGATGCGTTCGCGCCGCAGCCAATCGATGGGGCTGGTGCCGATGGCGGCCTTGAACTGGCGGCTGAAGTGAGACTCGCTCATGCCGGCGAGCTGGGCCAGTTCCGACACCCGCAGGGGCTGGTGAAAGTAGAGGCGCATTTTTTCCAGGGCCTTCTGCACAGGCGGGGGCAGCTCCGGCCGGATGGCGTCCGGGTCGGAAAGGCGGGTCTCGAACGCCATGGCGATGATGGAGGCGATGGCGGCGTTGACGCAGGCGGCATCACAGGGGCGGCTGCCGGTCATGTGCCGGAAAGCGCGCTCAAACTCAGTGGCGATGTCCTTGGTCACGACGTCGGTGAAAACCGGGAAGGAGCGGACTTCCAGGATTTCGGCGATGCGGTCGAGGGAGCGGCCTTCCATGCGGAGCCAATAAAGTTCCCAGGGATCCTTCGCCGCCGCGCCGTAAGCGTGGGGGTGGTGGCAATTGATCCAGACCAGGGAACCCGGGGGAACCTCATGGCGCTTGCCGACGACCTGCACCCAGCCGCGGCCGGACAGGGAAAGGATCAACTCATGGCCGGGATAGGTTTCCCGCTGGATGCGGTGTTCGTAGCCTGCCTGCAGGTGTCCCGCACGCACGACCGAATGGAACAAATCCCTCTGCCAGTCGGCGGGAGTCGCGTAGAGATTGGTCAAAAAGACCGTCTCCTGGAAGAGGCTATTCATGGCAGCATATTACAAATCGTCGCATCCCTGATGTCGAGATCGAATTTGCAAAGGCTGCTGGATTGATCCGAGGGTTGCTTCCTTGACCTATTTTTCAGAAAGGCTTGCTCTTACTAGGCCTTTCTGAGAGAACGGGCATCGAAACAAGGAAATCCTGTGCTAAATACTAAACTTTTCACATCCCCTGTGAGCTATGAAACCTAAAGTGCCTTTCGTCTTCGTTGTTTCCACGTTGCTTTTGGTCCCAAGCATACTCCGGGCGGAGGACGTGAGTGCGGAAAATCTCACCGTCGCCAGCAGCGCGTTCTTCGGAGGGGTGACTTCGTTTGGCTATTCTGATGGGGCGGCCAGCGGCGCCGGTTTCACGATTGATGCGTTTAGCGGCATCTCCACGGTCCAGCACGAGGAGGTTATTCCTGCACATACGGTTTCTGTAACGACGTGGGAAGACGTGTGGGGCATGGTGCCAGGGGCTTCCGAGACGGTTTGGGTGGAAGACTACGGCCCGACGACGGACCAGGTTTGGGTGGATGACTATGGTGAAACGACGGAGACGATCTGGGTCGATGATTACGGCCAAGTGCCAACGACGACGTGGATCCCCGATCAATATGATGCGGATAACAATTTGATCACAGCGGGATACTATGAGACCACTTGGTCAGAAGGCATCGTTGGCGGCCACTATGAGTATGTCTGGGGTGTCGTCGGGGGTCACTATGAGGACGTGCCGGGCTGGGGTGTCGTCGGCGGTCACAACGAGACGATCAGCGGCGAAGATGTGCCAGGTGTGGTGGATACGATTCAGCAGGTCACGGAAACTTGGGTGCCGGAACAGAGCAACAGCTATACGGAAACGGTGACTGGCCTGCCAATCATCCGCCAGATTGGCAAGACAGCGAACAGTGTCTGGAAATGGAAGAATCTGGATCGGGAGCTTATGGAACTGTCGCCAGCCGGTTTGTCGATTCCGTCTGAGGGAGATACCAACGGGTCGAACCGGGCTTTGCTGACCTCGACGATGCTGGAGCAGAGCTACACAACGTCCCCCGGCGCTGCCACCTACTTCAGTTATGGAGTGAAGATGCAGAAGGACGGAGTTGAGGCATGGCGGGATACGGGCGCCAATGATGTGGTTCAGGTGTCAGAAACACTAAAGCTGAAACCATCGGAAATAGTTCTGAAAGAGGAAACCCCCATTGGGGGAACCAATTCGGTGGAGACGCGGACGACGCGGGTGGGTGTGAACAGTTCGAGGTTCGGCGGACTGGTGGAGGTGGCGGGTGACATGAAGGTGCAGGGCGTGTTGCGGGTGAGGCCCGGCGGCGACTTGGTTATGGGAGACTTTACCAACGGCCCGCAACCCTGAAGGCACCCCATGAGCAAAGAATGTTAGGCGAAGTGGAAGGCAGCCATCTCCCGGACTTATGAATGATACTTTGCGCTGTTGGACGTCCGCGATGATGTTCCTGATGTTTGGTTTGTCCTCCACCATCGGGCAGGCGCCGGATTGGTGGGCGACGCGAGGCGTGGTCGATCCGGCTGCGCCAGCCGATGATTTTGCGGCGATCAACCAGGGCCAGTTGAAGCATCTGGCAAAGGCGGCGTATCTGGAGATGGAAGAGCGCCTGACGGGCGGGGCGGGCGCGGCCGTAACGGCCTTGGTGTCGGGATGGCAAACGCCGACGTCTAGCACCGACGATTTCGCAGCGGTGACGGCGGGCCAATTGAAGGCCGCGGCCAAGCCATTCTATGACCGGCTAATCCAGGCGGGCGTGCTGCCGGCGGGCAGCGGCTACCCATGGGAAGGCCCAGAGTTGACGGTGGATGATTATGCGTTGGTAAATATTGGCCAGGCAAAGGCGCTTTTTGCCTTTCCCATCACGTCCTCAGATTCATTGGTGATGACAGGTCTCTATTACCAGCAATCGGTGGAGGGGGGTGGAATCGCGCCGTATGGCATTGGGGTGATGGTCTCCCAGGGTGGGCAGCCGGTCAGTGAATTGGCAGTGACCTTCGAATTGGTGTCTAGTGCTGGCGCGCTCTTCGAGACTGCCGAGTCACCTCTTCAGTCGGGGCTGATAATTCTGAGCGACGGTTCCGGCCATGCCGGATGCGGATTCCGTGCACCGTTAGCGGCCTCGTATTGCTGGATACGCGCCAGTGCTACTGGGGTGAGTTCGCAATGGTTTTTGATGATTGTCGGTGGAGGGGGCGCCGGCGGTTTTCCTACCCATCCGCCTGGAGCGGCAGATGTGACATTTAGCCTTGATAGCGACGGTGATGGTCTCGCCGATGCCGATGAACTCGCCATGGGAACTAATCCAGGGAACCGTGACACGG
Organism: Prosthecobacter sp.; assembly: GCA_034377045.1. Classification (GTDB taxonomy): domain Bacteria; phylum Verrucomicrobiota; class Verrucomicrobiia; order Verrucomicrobiales; family Verrucomicrobiaceae; genus Prosthecobacter. Next base: position 4,395 of record JAXMIV010000222.1, read on the forward strand.
ACGGTGATTCAGTTTCAGACTATAACGAGGTGCGGGGAGGCACCGATCCGGCTGATCCATCGTCCAATGCCTTGCTCGTCACGGGCCTGCGCGTTTGGAATGTCTTTAGATAAGCCAACCGCCGCTCATGTCGCGCCTTCCAAATCCACTGCCGCGGGTCTCCGCGTGGTCATCATACATCGCCGGCAATGTCGGGCGATTCCGAACAACTACCCCCCGTGCTGCCATCCACTCCCTTGCTCCTATGATGCCTCCAACGTCTGCCATGGTGGCCCGCGCTCTAACGTTCTTCGCTGTGCTCGGAATCGCCTTTGCCGTATCGCCCATTCGCGCAGGCTCATGTAGTACATGTCTGCCGGAATGCCCTGACGGCAAGGCCAAGTACAAAATAAGGGTACTGACTCCCGAGGTGCCTGGATGCAGGGCCGAGGACGACCAGGGTAACACCATCAATGAATTTGAGATGACGTTAGGTCAAATCAAGCGTTTGAAGTTCAAAGCGGCGATTCGAAACTCCGTACCTGTGGTAACGGCCGAATTCAAAATTGAACCGACCTGTGGATCTGGTTGCGGCGGTGGGCGCCTGGTGCGCTTTAGTGCGGGCGGCGCTGATACTGGAGGTGGAAGTGATCCCAATCCTGATCCTGTCCCCGATCCTGATCCTGATCCGCAACCCCCATCCGATGACATCGTCATGGAGGTGGACTTTGCCGGTCCTGCTGAAACAAACAACAATTGGGGCGAGGTGGGAGAATCCAGCGGCGGTGGTCTTTCTTCGAGCGGAGGCTCAGGTGGTGGTCCAGGCGATCCCAAAACCGATTATCGTGAAAGATTCAGTCTCGGCAGGGCTGATGAACTGGCCTTCCTGGGTTCACTGCGGATCAACGTTCCGCTCCCCAGTGTCGATATAAGCGGCAATTTAAACGCAGCCCAAATTGCCTTTGATGAGCAAACAGGCGGGTTATTTCCAGGGCAGATTGAATCGATACTTGTATCCAGTTCGCCCGTCCATCTTCAGTGGATCTCGAAGAAGATGGTTTTAACCCCGGCGCCCCATCTGGTGGATAACGGTGTGGCTGACCTTGTGTTTAACTCGGAGAATCCAACACAGGCGGTGGTTGCCATTTACAAGGCGGCGCAATTGAGTCCCCGCTCGGGCCCAGGGATAGCCTACACGATTCCGGCGCAAATCCTGCCGGTTATCAAAACCACCTATCGGGTCGCCACGATTGCTGGACTCACCAGCTTGAAGGGGTTGGAAGTCGTCAGTGAGCGGGCGGGCAAGCGCCAGAAGAAGACCTACTTCGCAACCAGCGGCGGCAGCCAATGGTGGTCGACTGTTGTAGATGGAGATAAGAGTGCGAACACCGAGAGGTACGTCCTTGGCGCAACTGACCTAACCATCACCAATGTTCACGAGATTCTGCTGCCTGACAACAATTGGCAGCAACTGACGCAAGAAGACGAAACTCTTATCCCAATCCTCGGGGAACTCAAGGTGGTGACGGAATCGGTAACGGTGGGCGGGCAAACACGAACGACGCACTTTCGTTACTATGCAACGCCGCCCACTGTCGCGGATCCGGCCAGCGCGGGCAAGCTGCGTTGGCAAATCAATCCCGACGGTTCCTGGAAGTATTATATCTATGGTAGTGAAAACGGACCTACCTACCTAATGGAGTCTTACGCGGGTAAAGGACCTTACGGCATCGGCACCACACTACCTCCAATTACCGATCCGGTGGCAGATCCAAGCTTTGCCGCAGCGGCTGCGCCTTTTCCGTGGGAGTGCAAATCTACAACTGAGTCCGGATGGGGTTCCCAATCGATCTCGATTCCTAGTGAAAACGGCATCGAGACAGCACTCGGTGGTTCATCAATGTCGGCAAACGATACTTCCGAGACAGTGAGACTTTCCCCGGACCTTGGCTTGGGAAACTTACGGTTTGTATCGGAGTTTCAATCGACGTCCGATGGAAGTGGTGGCGAATACGTAACTAACTACTACGAAGCCATCGTCACGCCGCTTGAGAGTCCAACGCCGGGGACCGCGGATTCGATACGTGCCGGGGTGCGGAAAGGACCGTTGAGGGCACGGCAGAACCGCAACTCGCACCAATGGACGATGACGGTGTTCACCAATGGAGTTGACAATGGGAACGAGACCGTCACCACGACCACCTATGCGATCAACTATCCAGGCGGAAGCACTTTGGGTTGGTTGCCTTTTTCGAAGACCGAGGAAACAAATGGTCCAAACGGTCCAATCGGAATCAAATATTTTCTCTACACAGGTAGTGGAGACCCCCAAACCGAACAGATGGTAAAGACCGAGGCATTCGAATACGATTCAGCGACAGGGCGCCGAACGAGCCACTCAATCAATGGGCAGCAGATCGAAAGCTCCGCGTATCAGCAACTTGAAAATGGCTATGTGCAAGAGACGCGAGTGGATGAAGACGGTGTGACCTGGGAGATTACCAGTTCCGAGGACGGCGCCGAGTTGATACGGAAGCGCTTGGCGATCCCCGCCCATGGCGACTTCGCCGCCCAAGCAGAGATTGTTTTTCGCACGGAAGAAGCTTATGAGTGGAACGGTTCAGAGCTGCTGCTGAGGCGGACTGAAAGTACCGAGTCGGCCGGGCATACACTCGGCACGTCGCAGTGGACCAACGGATTCGGGGAGATTGTGAGGAGTGAAGACGCTGACGGACGTACGACGTTGAGAAGTTACAATCCAGCGACGAGATCGTTGGGTGAGACGTTGCCGGGTAATGTCGTCAAAAACACGGTTTACCATACGGATGGCCGTGTTCATGAGGAGTCTACGAGTGTCGGGGGAGTTTCCGTGCCTAGCGCCTATCGATCGCATGAGTTTTATGGTGAAGTGGGCAATGAGAAACATTTGATCTACCGCGGCGCCGAAAATGATGCCAGGATGAGCTGGGAGAAGGCGGGACTGATGGGTGCGCTAACTTCCCGCTCGGTTGCCGGTCCAGACGCTGAACTTGGAATGGAAGAAGTGTCGATTGGCGGTTGGGTTGATGCGAGCAGTTGGGACTTGGCTCCTAGTGAATCCGGGGCCACATTCTCCCCGATTCGTCGTCTGCGTGCCAACCGGATCAAGACTATCGTAAGGCGGAACGGGTTGGGAACAAAAGTCACTGAATACGATCCTCTTGGCCGAGTGGTACGCACGGGTATCAACATGGATGGCATTGATCTCCTTTCCGGCAACTACGGCGACCGGCTATCCGAAATTTACTACACGGTGGAACTTGCGGCGGACGGAATTTGGGAAAAGACCAGCACCAAGGCATTGACCGGCGGAGGTGGTACTCCGGCATGGTCAGTCAGCTATTCGCGACGCAAGCTGGGTGTTTCGATGGGCTCGTCGGAGGAAGTGGACGAGGTTGATGCGCACGGCACCCGCAAAGTAACCACCGTTAGCGTGAATCGGGCGACGGGAATCAGGAAGGCGAGGACTAGTGATGGCAGCCAATCCGATGTGGCTAACGAGGTGGCGGCGACGGTGGCCCAGGAAGAGACGTACTACATGGGGCGCCTGGTGCGGCGGACCGGCGGCGCGAATGGATATCAGGAGACCTTCAGCTATGACGGGTTCGGGCGATTGACCGGCACGACGCGATCTTTGACTGAGAGCAGTCAGGTTGCAAGTTCGAGCACTTATGATCCCATCACGGGCTTGCTGACGAGCAGTTCCGAGGGCGGGATCACCCGGACCTATACCCGCTACCCGGCCACGGAGATTAATGCGGCGCAGATCAAGAGCGTGAGCAGCAGCACTGGAACGATCCATTTCAAGTATGACGTGGAAGGCCGCCTGACCCATCAGTGGGGCGCCACCCATCCCGTGCGCTACGACTACAACGCCTATGGTGAATTGGTGCGGATGCACACTTATCGCGATGCGGACGCTGCCGGCGGGTGGCTGGCGGAGACTTTGCCGGGAGGGTTCGCAGGGGATGGTGACATTACTGAGTGGGCGTATCACCCGGCCACCGGCGCGTATCAGGAAAAGCGAGATGCCCTGCACAGTGCCGATCCGGAGCACCACGAATCCTACACCTATTCTCTGTGGGGCACTGAGGGAGCGATCAAAGGTCAAATGGTGGAGCGAAACCAAGGAGGCATTACGACGGCCTTCCGCTTTAACCTGGCGGGCGAGCTCGCTGAGATACTTTACAACGATGGCATCACGCGGTCGGTGCGCATCGATCGTGATCTGAGGGGGGCGATCATCAGGAAGGAACAATTGCCGGCGCTGGCCGCAGGGAGCGCGTGGCCTCCGGCGTTGCCACCCTACGCCGCGACCGGACGGGCGATCAGCTATGGCCCTTATGAGGGGGCGGAAGGCGTGCCGATCAGTTTTCAGGAGCGCCAGGAGGAGCTGCCGCCTGATTACGGCGTGCCTGATCCGTATCCCAACGCGGTTTCGTATTTTCTGAGCCACTCAAGCCCCGACGCGAATGGCTGGAGTGTGAAGAGTGTGATCGGCAGCTACCTGGAGGCAGGCGCCTTCACGGGCATTGGGGGCGGGTTGTCGGTGCGGTTGAAAAACAAGATGACTCGCAAGATGCTGGAATGGCCACCGATGCTGCCGCCGCCGAGTGCGGCGCTGGCGGAGTGGTATGGTGACCGGCTGGTGACGGGCGACAGTTCGTATCCCTTTGCCATTATGAAAAATTACACGCAGGCAACGAACAAGCCGCAGGAGGTGAGCTGGCAGGGACTTCAAGGGGCGCCGACGCTGAACCTGCAGTTAGGCTATGGAACGCGGGCCAATGCCTTTGGGGAATCAGAAGAGTTGGATGGGGGTGCTTTGGCCTCGATGACGGCGGCGGCGGGGAGCAATGATGGGCTGGTGGTCAACTGGGTGAGGGACGAGTTGGGACGGCTGACGCAGACGAACATCGGTGGCGGGTATTCGACGGTGCTGAATGGGTTTGGTTATGACAGCAACGGGCGGCTCAGCGGGGCGTCATCGAGATTGGAATTTAAGTATTCAGCGGCGACGAGCTGGGTGGCGGAGGATGTGGTGTGGAAGTATGACTACAATGAGCGTGGCGAATTGAAGGAAGGGAC
>JAXMIV010000223.1:0-5086 GCA_034377045.1 Prosthecobacter sp.
GATGCGCTCATAGTCGGCGCGCGGCAGTCCGGTGAGCGTCATCGACAACCAGGCAGCGGCGCGCAGCCCCAGGCTGATGGCCTCGCCATGGAGCAGCTTGCCGTAACCTGCCGCGGCCTCGACGGCATGGCCGAGCGTATGCCCGAAATTCAGCAGGGCGCGCGTGCCAATGGTCTCAAACTCGGCCTCTTCCACAATCGCCGCCTTGATTGCGATGTTGCGGGCAATGAGTTTCGCGACATCGCCGCGATTTTCCGCCACCTGTTCGATGGTCTCGATCATCGCTGCATCGCGGATGCAGGCGTGCTTGATGACCTCGGCGAAGCCTTCGTTCCACTCGCGCTTGGCCAGCGTGCTGAGGGTATCCGTATCCGCGATCACGTAGGCGGGTTGATGAAAGCTGCCCACCATGTTCTTGGCGTCCGGGAGATTGACACCCGTTTTGCCGCCCACCGAGCTGTCCACCTGCGAAAGCACGGTCGTGGGCACCTGCACATACGGGATGCCGCGCTGGTAGATGGCCGCGCAAAACCCGCCCAGGTCCCCGATCACGCCGCCCCCGAGTGCGACGACAAAACTCTTCCGGTCCAGACCGGTTCGCGCCATTTTGCCGCAGACCGTTTCCGCGCAACTGAGCGACTTGCTCGCTTCACCCGCGGGCACCGTGATCAGGCTAGCCTCCTTGGCCGCCCTGCGCAGGCTTTCCATGACCGTTTCCGCATACAGGGGACCGACATTGGAGTCGGTGATGACGGCCACCCGCTTGCGTTCTCCAAGCTTTTGGTTAACCGCCGGTCCGGCATCCTTCAGCAACCCGCGGCCCACCTGCACCTCATAACTGCGAGCCCCTAGGTTGACAGGGATCGTGATCGCTTGGGCGGATGAGGTGGCAGCAGGCATGGAAACAGGGCCAGGATTTTGGCAAGAATGCACTCTGCCGTTGCTTCCGAATCGAGGCAAATCGTTTGCAGCCACTGTTCCCGCTTAAACCAGGTGCCCTGGCGTTTGGCGTAATGCCGTGTCGCCAACTGCATCGCGGCGACCGCCGCCGCCAGCGGCAATTCACCCTTCAGATGCGCGCGTATCTCCAGCAACCCAATCGCCTTTTCCGCCGTCAGGCCCCCCTTCGACAAGGCGCGCACCTCCTCCCGCAGACCCGCGGCCAGCATGTCCAGCACCCGCTGGTTGATCCGCGCATACAGGCCTTCCCTCTCCCACTGCAGCACCACACCCTGCCCCTGGGGTCGCGTTTCCGCGAAGGACTGCCGCAGTTCCGACTGTGGCAGCCCCGTCAGCAGACAGATTTCCAGCGCCCGCTCGACATACCTGGGGTTCCGCAGAGCGACGGTTTCAGCAGCCTTGGGATCACGCTGCAGCAGCCAGTTGGCCTTTTCCCCCAACGACAGGTGGGCCAGGCGCGCCCGCACCCGCGGCGAACCTCGCGGCACCGCCGCCAAGCCGTGCGAAAGCGCCTTCACATCCAGGCCCGAACCACCCACGACGATGGCCAGTTTTCCTCGCCTCTCGATGTCTTCAATCACAGGCAGCGCCATCTCCCGATAACGCTGCGCATCACAGCTCTCCGTCATCGGCAGCACATCATAAAGATGATGCGGCGCCCGTGCCCGATCCACCCGCGACGGTTTTGCCGTCAGCAGGTCCATCCCTTGATAAAGCTGAAAAGCATCAGCATTAACGATCTCGCCCCCGGTGATCTCAGCCAGGGCAAGGGCTGCCGCTGACTTCCCCGATGCCGTGGGGCCAACAATGTAAAAAGGTTTCATAAACGCAGGCCAATTGCCGGGGCAAAACGATTATCTCCAGCGCGACCGGCGTTGTCGATTTCGAAAACCCCCCATTTTCCTTTCGAAGCATTGTGCAATGATGGACGTTTCCTATTGATGAAAAAGATTCTTTTCCTGGCCTTCTGCCTCGCCAGCTCGGCATCGGCCCAGCAGGCCACGGGGCCAAAGGAACTGGCACAACGCCTGTTTGATCCCCAGGCCACGCTGGAGCAGTTCCTTGAAGCCACCAAACAGGCAGGTCAGGCCGGCATACCCCGCCAGCAGATCATCGAGGCCAAGCTCATCTGGGGTCTGCGACGCCAGGACACGGCCTGGCTGATAAAAATTCTTCCCGAACTCGAGGTGCTCGCCACCAATTTCGATCCCGCCCAATCCGCGGGGCTGCGCTCAGCGGATGAAATCAGATCTTTCGTCGCCTACGTCAAAGCGCTTCAGGCGAACGAAAAGAACGATGCGGCCGCCTTCAAGCAGCACATCCTCGAAGCGGTCTGGCTCAATCCTCAGCAGGCGCAGATCTTCACCCAGGCCATCGAGCAAAAGCGCCGCGCCATCACGATGGCCTCCATCACCATCGATCTCGCCCTGCCAATCACCACTTCCACGGGGGAGGCGACGACCCTGGGTGAGTTGTTGGAAGGGAAAAAAGCGCTGCTGATCGACTTTTGGGCCTCCTGGTGCGGCCCCTGCATGCAGCTCATGCCTGAGCTCAAAAAGAAAGCCACCGTGCTCGCTGAGCACGGCATCGCCGTCGTCGGCATGAACAAGGACGATGAAAAGCCACAAGCCACCGCCGAGAAGATTCGTGGGGAGCAGGACATCACCTTCCCCTGGTTGCTCGAGCCCGCGGAGCGGCCCTTCACCAAGTTGCTCGGCATCGACAGCATCCCGCGCATGATCCTCATCGATCCCGCGGGGAAGGTTCTCTACAACGGCCATCCCCAGGATCCGAACCTCTGGAAAGCCCTGCAAACGGTGGACTCAGCGATCAAGGCGCCGGGGGCCTAAGCCGCTGAATCAGATTTGCGCAGCCGTCTTCCAGCAGATCGAGCACGTGCTCAAAACCGGCATCGCCACCGTAGTAGGGGTCAGGCACCTCCTGATCGGGATAATCGGTGCAGAAATCACAAAATGACCGCACCTTGCCGTCATGCAGCCCCTTGGGGTCAAAGGCTCGCAGATCGCAGCGGTTCTGCGCATCCATCACCAGCACAAGGCCGAATTCGGCCAAGTCCTCGGTCGTGACCTGCCGGGCAATGCTGGTTAAGTCGTAACCGCGCCTGGAGGCCGCCTTGCGCATCCTGCCGTCGGCGCGTCCGCCCGCATGCCAGCCGCCGGTTCCGGCGGAATCCACCTGGATGACACCGTCCAGGCCAGCCTCAGCCAGAAGGTGGCGCATGACCCCCTCCGCCGCCGGCGACCGGCAGATATTGCCCATGCAGACAAAGAGGATTTTGGTAACCGCAGCCTGGCTCATAAGCGCTTATGAAAACAGCGTCCGCGCCGCCTGCCAGCCCAGCGCTGCCGCCGTGATTCCCGCAATCACGCTTCCCGCGGCATTCACCGCCATCAAAAGCGGATGCTGGTTCAACAGCAACTGGAATGAGTCATTGGCCAGTGTTGAGAAGGTCGTGTACCCGCCTAGCACCCCGGTCGCGCCAAAGAGCCATGGGCCCGCGTCCTTTGCCTTCATGGCCGGCAGGGCGAAAAGAAACCCCAGGACGAAACTGCCTAACATGTTCGCGATGAACACCCCTACGGGAAAGATCCCCAGGGGAAACCATCGCTGCGCGGCCAGGATCGTCCAGTACCTCAAGACCGATCCCAGGCCACCGCCGATGAAAACAAGAATCACATAGCGCATGCCCGCCACTGTGGACACTCTCGCGTCCAGTGCAAATTTTCCTCGACCAGGCCGCCAACATGCTTCTCCATAGCACGGTCTGAAAGACCGTCTCCAAACACGGAATCACCAGCTACTGTGCCCCACATGAATCGCCTCCCGAAGTTTCACCTCCTCCTGCCAGCTTGTGCGATCCTTTGGTCGCTGGCAGGTGTTTCCTGCAGCGTGCCTGAATACTTCGGCGGCCCCGCGCCTGGCGGCGGCTACTACGTCAATCAGTATCGACCTTCGCACCGGCCCGCCAGGGACAGGCCTCGGTGGGGTACCCTGCATTTCCAGACGCGGCCTTCCGACTCCGCGCCGAAGTCTGACAAAGCTCGGCCTCCAATCACCGCAGAGACCCCTACCATTGCACAAATTCCGCCCAAACCGCGAACTCCAATCGCCGCACGGCCGCATAAGAGCTTTTGGAGTTTTTTGGGATTCCGCCCCCGCTTGCCCCGCATCTCAGCCCCCCGTGACGACTCCTTCTGGGAGGGCGACAATGTGCCAGGGAGTCCCTCCCTGCGCATCAATCTCAGTGAGCAACGCGTCTACTTCTATAAAGGCGGCCACCTCGTCGGCATGTCACCCATTTCCTCCGGTCGTGAGGGTTACGGCACCACCGCCGGCAAGTTCTACATCTCGGAAAAAGACCTCGACCACAAGTCCTCCTGGTATGGCGAGTACATCACTCCGGAGGGTGATATCGTGATGCACGAGGTGGACAATCGCAAGGACGCCTGCCCACCGGGAGCCAAGTTCGACGGCGCCAACATGCGCTACTTCATGCGCATCAACGGCCCCATAGGCATGCACGAAGGTTATCTGCCGGGTTATGCCGCCTCGCACGGCTGCATCCGCCTGCCTTCGCACATGGCGGCAGCCTTTTATGAGGCGACCCCTCTCGGCACGCCGGTGGTGATTGTCAGGTAGGGTCTGTCCCGTCAGTCCCCCATGTCAGCACTCAAGATCCTCGGAACGATACTTGTGTACCTGTTCGCCGTGGGGCTGCTGGGGATTTGGTCGCTCGGGGCTTACGAGATGCTCAGTTCCCGCTTTGCGGGAGTTCTTCCCAAGCCTGTCTTTGGCGCTTTGGCGGTCGTGCTGGTGTTGGCAGTCACCGCCACCACGATTTTCGCCCTCAAATGGATGACCGCCCACCGCAGCGGCAAGCGAGTCGGTGCGGTTCTGACTGGCGTAATTTTGCTACCCATCTTCGCCGTCCTTTGCGGTGCCTTTTACCTCATTCCCGCGCAGTATCTGACCAAGGGACGCGACCCCGCTTTCACGCTCCTCCTTATCGCCGCTCTCGCTGCGTCCGTATTCGGCATTGGCTATTTCGGCCAAACACCTCTGCCGTTGAGTTGGATCGCTTTTGGCGTTGGCACCGTCTCGCTTT
>JAXMIV010000224.1:0-3585 GCA_034377045.1 Prosthecobacter sp.
GCAGGACGGCAAGAATGATTTGGATAATCAGTTCGGCAACTGGCCGCTGGCGAATGAGGACATGGCGGCGGCGCTGAAGTTTGCCGGATATGATTTCAAGTTTGTGCAAGGGGAAGGCACCCATAACGGCAAGCACGGCGCGTCGATGTTTCCGGATACGATGCGGTGGCTTTGGGGGAAAAGCGCCGCCGGCCAGTGATTGGCAATGGGTGGGGGGACGGAAATAAAGTTAGTTAGGCATCATTTTACATTCTTCGATATGCGTTTCACACTTTTTGCGGCACTGACTTTGGCTGCTGCATCGCTGCTCGGTCAGGACAGTTCCCTGAATGACTATCTGATTGACGGCGAGCCGTGGCGGGAGGCAGCGGCGGGGTATGCGTTTACGGATGGGTTGTGCACGGACACCCAGGGCAACCTGTTCTTTACGGATGTAAAGTCCGGCAAGGGCATCTACAAGCTGGACGCAAAAACCGGAAAGGTGGCTTTGTTTCTGGACAACCTGCCGGGAATCAGCGGCCTGCAAATTGGGCCTGGTGGACGGTTTTATGCCTGCCACAACAAAGAACAACGAGTGGTCACCATCGGCATGGATGGCGCGGTCGAGGTGCTTTTGACGGGAGTGAAATGCAATGATCTCGTCGTGACGAAGCAGGGCTTTGTGTACTTCACCGAGACGCCGACGCAGCGGGTGCATCTGATCAAGCCGGACAAGACCCACGTGGTGGCGGACGAGGGCAAGGTGGCGAAGCCGAACGGCATCACGATTTCACCGGATGAGCGAACGCTGGCGGTCTCTGATTACGGTGGCAAGCATGTGTGGGCGTGGCGGATCGAGGATGATGGCACGCTGACGGGCGGGGCGCCTTACATGACCATGTGGCTGCCATTGGGCAAGGAATCAGCCTCGGGAGACGGGGCTACGACGGAATCGCTGGGGCGCTATTTTGTCACCACGGAGCTCGGCATTCAGGTTTTTGACCAGGCTGGCCGCCTCGCCGGCATTATTGCCAAGCCGGTGGCCGACGGGAAGGTCGTCAGTGTCGAATTTGCCGGTCCGGGTCACGATGTGCTCTATGTGGCGGCAGGAGACCGGATTTTCGGCCGGAAACTGAAGGTGACCGGCTATTTTGGCCGGTGAAGCCCGCTTGACCGGGGCCGCTGGCGGGCTATCAACCTGTAAGAACCCTCGTTTATTCCTTTCCTTCCAATGATCAAACTTACCGGTATCGCAGACGAAGCAGGCGCGTCACTTGATGTGCAAATCAAGGCGCACAAGGAGCTTGGCTGGGACAGCATCGAGAGCCGTGGGGTGGAAATAGACGGCGTCAAAGGCAACCTGCATGAGATTCCGGATGACGTTTTTGAAAAGGTCGTCGCGAAACTGGCGGCGGAGAACATGAAGATCAGCGGCTTCGGCTCGCTCATCGGCAATTGGGCGAAAAAGATCACGGACGACTTCAGCATTACTGAGGCGGAGATCAACCGGGCGATCCCGCGCATGCAGCGGTTGGGTGCGAAGTTGATCAGAATCATGAGCTATGCCGTGTGCAAGGACGCCGAAGGCAAAGATTTGGAGGAACAGTTTGCGCCGGAGCGGATTCGGCGCATGCGGGAGATCCACCAGCGTTTCGCTGACGCGGGCTTGACCGTGCTGCATGAGAACTGCATGAACTGGGGCGGCATGAGCCCCACTTATGTGCGGCGGATGGCTGAGTCGGTGCCCGGCATGAAGTGGGTCTTTGACACGGGCAATCCGGTTTTCATCGATGATCGCGACCATCCCGGCCAGAAGCAGGATTCGTGGGCGATGTATCAGGCGGTCAAGCCCTTCATGGCGCACGTGCATGTGAAGGACGGCCGCTGGGTGAAGGAAAAGAATGATGCCGAATACACGTTTCCAGGTGAAGGCGATGGTCAGACGGAACGAATCATGAAGGATCTGGTGGACACCGGATACGACGGTTACATCAGCATCGAACCGCATGTGGCGGTGGTGTTTCACGGCGCCGGTGCGGCGGACAATCTTTCCGCTGAACAGAAGGCGAAGGAGCAGTACGACAGTTATGTGAAGTATGGCCGGATGCTGGATGCGATGTTGCAGCGGCTGGGCGCGAAGCTGGGGTGAGGGGGCGGCGAACCTGCTCGCCAACCTTGGGCATATGGTTTAATGTGGAGTCCGTTCATGAACGCGACCCCTCTGATTGCTTCCGTTCTCGCTGCCATGCGAGTGCATCGCCTTGAAGCGGTGATGATTGGCAATGCGGCGGCAGCGATTCATGGAGCGCCTGTCACAACCCTGGACGTGGACTTTATGTTTCGGGACACTGCCCTGAATCTGAAGAGGTTAAAGGCGGTTAGCCGCGATCTGAAGGCGGTGATCATGAGGCCATATTATCCGGTTTCGAAACTTTATCGATTGGTGAATGATGAGTGCGGATTGCAGGCTGATTTCATGCCTGTCATTCATGGTGTTCGGTCTTTTCCAAGTCTGAAATCCCGCGCGGTGAAGCGGATCGTGGGCGGTGAGGAAACCTGGCTTGCTTCCCTGGAGGACATTATTAAGAGTAAGCGGTCCGCCTGCCGCTTGCGCGATCAAGCCGTCATCCCTATCCTTGAGCAAACACTTCATGCCCTCCAAAAAAACAAAGATCGGTAAAAGGTCACGTACGCCATCGCGCAGGGTGCAGTTGAGCGCACTCAAGAAAGAATCGGATCTGCAGATGGAAGAACTGATCAGGCGGAGGATTGCGCTGCCGATTGAGCAGCGGATGAATTTTTTGCGGGTGCGGTTGCCGGGAGGTGGCTCCGCTTTGTGAGAGAGAGGAGGCTCCCTCCGCCGACATTGAATTTCTCCTTCCGTTTCGAGTGATTTCTGGTTTGATCTGAGGCATGGCGGAAGTCACTGCGATCAACAAGTTTGCCTGTCCGGCCTGCGGAGCGGAAGCGGTCTGGACGCCGGCGAAGAAGGCGTTGGTGTGTCCGTATTGCGGTACGGTGTCACCAGCGGAATTGAAGGCGGACGGGACGCTGATTGAGGAGAGCGATCTGGTGGCGGCGTTGCGGGCAATTCCGGAAGACCAACGAGGCTGGGCGGTGGAGCGAAAGACGGTGCGTTGTCAAAGCTGCCATGCGATTTCTGTGTTCGACGAAAAACGGGTGGCGCAACGCTGCGACTTCTGTGGGTCATCCGCGCTGATGGCGGTGGAGGACGTCCAGTCGCCCATTCGGCCCGGAAGTTTAATGCCCTTCAACATCGCGGACGGCAAGGTGCGGGAGGAGATTCGCCGGTGGTACGGAAGTCATTTCTGGGCGCCTAACAAATTAGGTGGCATGGCACTGACCGATACCCTCCACGGCTTGTATGTGCCGTATTGGACTTTTGACGCGCATGCCGAGTGCCCGTGGGAGGCGGAGGCTGGTCATTATTATTACACCACCAACAGCAAGGGCGAGCGCACGCGCCACACGCGCTGGGAATACGCCTCCGGCCATGTGAGCACCGACTTTGACGACGTGCTCGTGCCTGCGTCGAAGGGCGTGCATACGAACCTGCTCGAAAAACTCCAGCCCTTCCCCACCACG
>JAXMIV010000225.1:0-5951 GCA_034377045.1 Prosthecobacter sp.
GCCTCTTTGTGGCGCTTGAGGATTTGCACAAGCCCTTGAACGCCGCCCACGTGACCCTGACGCTGAGGGTTCGTCTTTGGCGCGGTAGGGTCTATGCTTGCGCGCGGGTCCACACAGCAAAAGGCGATGAGACGGTCCGGATGCGCCTGCGCAGCTTCAATGGCGGCTTCACTCGTTTGCATCGGTTGCATCACGGGTGCGGCCTCCGGCGAAACCAGCGGCTGCATCACGGCCCGCTCGACATCATGCTCGTCCATCCAATTGAGCAGAATCTTGACGCTGACGTATTTCCCAAAGTGAAAGGCACCCAGGTGCGTGTGGATGTCGATGAACTTGTGCTTCGGACGCGAAGCCGCGGCGGCGAATGCCGGGCGGGCGCCGGCCAGGACAGCTATGGCAGAGGATGAGGCTGCCAAGAAGCGGCGCCGGGAAAGCGGGTTTAGATCATTGCTCATTCGGTTAGGCTAGAATGTTCTTCACCACATTCCCCGCCACATCGGTGAGGCGGTAATCCCGGCCGGCGTGGCGATACGTAAGCTGTTCATGATTGATGCCGAGCAAGTGAAGAATCGTGGCCTGGAGATCGTGAACGTGAACAGGGTTCTCCACAATGTTGTAGCCGAAATCATCGGTGCTGCCATGTACCATGCCGGGCTTCACACCGCCTCCGGCCATCCATAGGCTAAACGCATTCGGATGATGATCGCGTCCCTCTTTGCCCGCCGTGCTGCCGCGCCGCACCTCACCCATTGGCGTGCGTCCAAACTCGCCGGCCCAAACCACGAGCGTCTCATCGAGCAAGCCGCGCTGCTTGAGATCCTTGAGCAGTCCGGCGGCAGGCAGATCCGTCATGGCACAGTTGTTGGACAGGCGTTGGTTCAAATCCCCATGGTGGTCCCAGGTGCTGTGTACGAGATGCACGAAGCGCACACCGCGTTCGACCATGCGGCGGGCGAGCAGGCAGTTGGTGCCGAAGGGACGTGTCTTCTCTTGATCGATGCCATACATCCCGCGAGTCGCGGCGGATTCCTTGCTGAAATCGAGCAGCTCAGGCGCGGCACTCTGCATCCGAAAGGCCATCTCATAGGAGGCGATGCGCGAGGCAATCTCAGCATCGCCTGTGCTTTGCTGATGCATCTGATTCAGGTCACGTAAGACATCCAGCCGCGCCCGCTGTGTGCTGCTGCTGATACCAGGCGGACGGTTGAGATGCAGGATAGGATCGCCAGAGTTGCGGAACGAGACACCGCGAAAGGTCGAGGGCATAAAACCACTGCCCCACAACGCGCTGCCCGCGCCTTCGAGCCCATGACCATCATCGGAAGTGAGCACCATGTAACCCGGCATGTTTTGGCCCGCGCTGCCGAGTCCGTAGTTGACCCATGAGCCGATGCTCGGATTGCCAAACATCGGGGTGCCGCAGTGGAAAAGCAGTTGCGCCGGATCGTGATTGCTCTGCTCGCAATGCATCGATCGGATGAGGCAGATTTCGTCCGCCATCGCAGCCGTGTGTGGCAGCAGTTCAGAGAACTCCGTGCCGCTCTGCCCATAACGCCGAAACTTGCGCGGGCTCGCCAGCACCGTATCCAGCACCCCGCCTGTGGCGCTCTTCTTGGCTTTCATGAGGGACGCCGGCATCGGCTGCCCATGCAGCGCCGCCATCTTCGGCTTCGGATCAAACAGATCCAGGTGCGACGGCCCGCCCATCATGAAGATGAAAATCACATTCTTCGCACGTGGCGCGAAATTCGGCGGTGGGGACGCGGCGATTCCGTCTCGTTCGAGCAAATGCCAGAGCGCCATCGCACCAAATCCGTGTGCACTGCGGCTGAGCAAATCACGCCGTGAAAAGCCAACGTTGTTCATGGTAATCTCATTCCCGGTTGATGAATTCGTCGAGGTTTAACAGCACACTGCAAAGCGCGACCCAGGCGGCATCTTCAGTAGCGTTCGCAGGCCGGCCATTATCCTGAAGCAGTTCGTGCACAGCGGCGGCATCACCTTCAAAGAGCGCCCTTTGCTGGTTCAAATAGTCCAGCAATCGCCTCGATTCTTCCGCCTTCGGCGCCCGCGAAAGCACAAGCATGAAGGCTTGTGCCAGCCGCGATTCATCGTCGCCGCCAAGCGCCTCCCTCGTCACCCGCGCATTCAAGGCCTGTGCCGCTTCGATAAACACAGGGTCGTTCAACAGATTAAGCGCCTGCAGAGGTGTGTTCGAGCGTTCCCGCCGCGTGCAGCTGCGGCTCGTGTCCGGTAGATCGAAGGTGACGAACTGCGCGAAGGGCGAAGTCCTTTGAATGAAGGTGTACAAACCGCGCCGATAACGATCCGCACCCGCGCTAGGCTCCCACAGGTTCTTATATCCCTCCTTCGATACGCTCGCCGGCTGCGGCGGTTTCACACTGGGGCCGCCCACGACGGGCGCCAGCAAACCACTGACCGCCAGCGTCGAATCACGCACAGCCTCACCGGACAGCCTCAGCCGTATCTGCCGCGCCAGCAGTCGATTCAGCGGATCCCGAACGGCGAGTTCAGGCCGCGCCACCGAAGATTGGCGATACGTCTGCGACATCACAATCTGGCGCAACATCGTCTTAATGCGCCAACCATTGCGCGTGAATTCAGTGGCCATCCAGTCGAGCAACTCCGGATGCGAGGGCCTCTCCCCGCGCACGCCAAAGTTTTCAGAGGTCGCGACAAGGCCCCGGCCTAACAACTCCTGCCACAAGCGATTCACCACCACCCGCGCCGTCATCGGATGCTGCGGCGAAACCAACCATCGTGCGAGTGCCAGACGATCCACCGCCTGTCCCGCTGGCAGCGCCGGCAAGGCCGCGGGTATCCCTGCCTTCACCACCTCCCCCAATCGATGAAAGTCGCCGCGAAGGTGAATGTGCGTCGTGCGTTGTGCCCGCGCCTTCATCATGCCCGGGGCGCGTGTCACTGCTGGCACCTCCTTGGCCAGCGCCTCCAGCTTGTTCCGCAGTTCAGTGAGCTTTAGTTCCTTGGCCTTTGCGGTGTAGGTTGCCGGCATACTTTTGAGGAAGTAATCCAGCAACCGATCCTTTTCATCCTGGGTGCGTCGCTCTAAGGACGTCTTGATGATGGCAAGCCCTTCAAGTTGTCCTTCCCCCAAGCTCTGTCCCCATTGCAGCCCCAATAATTCCAGCGTGCGATCCCAGGCAAAGTCCACTCCCGGATGCGCCTCCGTCTCCAGGATACGCTTCTCCCAATCCGCCTGCAGCTTCGCCAGTGGCGCGGCCACCGGTGCGAGCAACTCCGCGCGCTTGCGATCATACCCCTTCTTCGCAGTCTCCCACCGTTCGCGTTCTCCCGGCAGCGGCGCGTTGAAGTTCACCTCATCGGCCTCATTAAAGAAGGCGTAAAGCTGGTAGAACTCCCGCTGAGAAATGGCGTCAAACTTGTGATCATGGCACTGCGCGCACCCTGCGGTTAGGCCAAGCCATGTCGTGCCCACGCTCATTGCGCGATCCACCACCTGATTGACACGATATTCCTCCAGGTCCGCCCCGCCTTCGCGATTGCTCAGCGTGTTGCGTAGAAACCCCGTGCCCATCCTTTGGGACAGGGTGGCTTCGGGCAGCAAATCACCCGCCAACTGCTCAATGGTAAATTCATCAAACGGCAGATCACGATTAAACGCCTCGACCACCCACTGCCGGTAGCGCCACGCCACCGGGCGGATGAAGTCCTGCAAATAGCCGTCGCTGTCCGCATAGTGGGCCAGATCCAGCCACCACCGCGCCCAGCGCTCGCCAAAATGCTCTGAAGCCAGCAGGCGCGCGACCACACGCTCATAAGCATCACTGCGCCCATCGTTGACAAACGCATCCACCTCCAGTGGCGTCGGCGGCAGGCCGGTGAGATCCAACGCCACTCGCCGAATCAGCGTCGCCCGATCCGCTTCCAGAGATGGCGTTATCTTCTCCTGCTCCAGCCGCGCACGAACGAAACGATCCACTGGATGCTCCGCTCCGGCCACCACCGGCGGCTCGACACGTCGCGGCGCAATGTAGGCCCAATGCGGCTCATACTGCGCCCCCTGCGCCACCCAGCGTTGTAGCGTGTCCTTCTGCGTAGCGGTCAGATCTTTGCCCGTCTTCTTCGGTGGCATGACGTCATTGGCATCGCCGGTGAAAATCCGCGCTACCAGCCCGCTATCGGCCACCTTCCCCGGCACGATCGCCCGCGTGCCCGACTCCAGTTCCATCGTCGCCCCCGCCGCGGAATCCAGCCGCAGCCCGCCTTTGCGCTGCGCCTTGTCAAGGCCATGGCAGGTAAAGCAATGATCCGCCAGGATCGGCAACACATCACGATTATATTGCACCTCCGGTTCCAATGCGCCCAACTGGCGCACCACCACCGGTCCAAGCATCAGGATGAGAAGCCCGACTCTCATCCGTGCTTGTTGGAAAACGATGGGGTAACAACGAATCCTTGGCATGACAGGAGAATACACCCCATTGCAGGCTACCTTTGCCTGCGGTGTCTGAAAATCTTCCTAACGAGCGTTAATCTCTGCTTAATGGCCAAAAGCACACGCCACTACTACAAGGAGATTCGGCTCCGCCAGATGCGGGCGCTGATAGAGATCTCCCGCCATGGCAGCTTCGCCCAGGCGGCGCGCGAACTGGGATTATCGAGCCCCGCCGTGTGGCAGCAAATTCGCGCCTTGGAACGCGAGTTCGATGCCGATCTGGTCAAGACCCGTGGCGGCGAAGCCACCCTCACCGACGAGGGCGAACTCCTTGCCCGCCTGACCGCTCCCCTGGTGGAAAGCTTCGACGCCATTCGCGCCGTCTTCGCTGAACGGCGAGGCCGGTTAAACCGCAGCCTCACCCTGGCGACAACGACCGCGCTCCTCACTCACGAACTGCCTCCCGCCATCACCCGCTACCGCAAGACCCACCCCAGCGTCACCCTCACCCTCATCGACCGCCCATCCCTGGAGGCGCGCGCCATCTTTGAGCACGGCGGCGCGGACATCGCCATCATCGGTTCCACTGGGGCGGAAGACGCATCCCCTCAGTACCGCATTGAGACACTGGCCGTCTACCACTTTCATCTCCTTTGCCCGAAAGATCATCCCTTGTTAGGTCGGAAACGCCTCACGCTGAACGACATCGCCCGCCATCCCCTCATCCTTGCCGGTCCCGGAGCCGCCATCAGCCGGCACGTGCCCGGGGTCTTCGCTCACAACGACGCCCGCCCGCCGCGCGTGGCCCTCACCTCCACAAACCTGGCTCTCACCATCAGCTACGTTCAGATGGGCTTTGGCATCGCCATCGTCCCCCTTAGCCTCGCCATCGCCGCCCATTGGCAACCCGCCCAGCACGGCCAGGTCACCATCCGCAGTGTCAGCAAGCTTTTCGGTCAGGAACAAATCGTCATGCTCCATCGCGCCAACGGCCACGAACTTCAGCACGTGCGGCAGTTTCGCGAGATTGTGACCAAGTCCATGAATGCCTGATTGGGTGGTCGGGCTGGCGGGATTCGAATCCACGACCTCCTCGTCCCGAACGGGAAGCCGCAGTTTTGACCCCAATGATCCGCATGTGATCTTTAGTGCTCAATTCGTTGTCTGTGAAACTTATGCGCCAGCTTCAACGACTTCCCCACTTGATCTCAATCGTGCCCAATTTTCGGCAGGTGTTACTAAATTGTTACTAAATTCGGACAGAGCCTTCTTTGGCAGCGGTAACGGCATTCGGCAGTAGGCGGTTTTGGCCTCGGTGTGCTCTGTGGGCTCATGGATGGGTACCGAGTTTCATCATCGGGTTGTCTGCGGAAGCAGCACTTTAGTTTCATCCGTGGCCTGCTTGGCGAAGGCGGTGAACGATGGGGTGAATCCATGGGTGTCGGCATTCGGGCCGGGCAAGGCCTCGCAAATGCTGCGGACGGAGGGTTCGTCGTTGATTTTGGTGATTTTG
>JAXMIV010000226.1:0-7299 GCA_034377045.1 Prosthecobacter sp.
GCCGAAGGCTCATAGCGCGCGGCACTCTTCCAGACCCGCAGAAACACCTGTTGGGCCACGTCATGCGCGTCATCCAGGCTTCCCAGCATGCGCGCGGCCGTGCCGATCACCGCATGCTGGTGCAGGTGCACGAGGCGCTCAAAGGCGCGCATGTCGCCGTCTTTCACGCTGAGCATTAGGCGCACGTTCTCTTCATCGCATGACGCTTCAGCCGTGTCAGAGGATACGGGGCGGGGTGATGCGGGCCATTCCGGTTCCGGCATGACAGTGGCGGGGGACAGACCCACCACGCTAGCGGTGATCATGCCGGCTATCAACCATGCCCGCGCCGAATGGTTGCGCCGGATGTTTCACCGGAGTCCGTTTGCACAAGAGAACCCCTGCGCTTAATGGTCGCCACCGTGCAATTTCGCCATTCCAAACACGACGTTTTCATTCCCGATCAGACTGATCCGCAAATCGCCCTGCGCCGGGTGACTCACCTGGGCATCGTGTCCCACCAGGACGATCTGGAAATCGCCGCCTACCACGGCATCACCGAATGCTTCCACAGCGGTGACAAGTGGTTCGGCGGTGTCGTTGTCACCGACGGCTCCGGCAGTCCCCGCAAGGGCCCTTACGCCAATTACACAGACGAAGAGATGCAAAACGTCCGCCTCATCGAGCAGAGGAAAGCTGCCTACGTGGGCGAGTACAGCATCATGATCCAGCTTGGCTACCCCAGCGAGGACCTCAAGGATCAGCGCCACGGGCCCGCGGTCGAAGACCTGAAATTCATCCTCGAACAAACTCAGCCGGACATTCTGTATTTGCACAATCCCTGCGACCGTCACGACACCCACGTCGCCACGTTTCTGCGCTGCATGGAGGCCCTTCGTGCCCTCCCCGCTGAAAAACGTCCCCAGAAAGTTTACGGCTGCGAAGTCTGGCGCAAGCTGGACTGGCTGCTCTCCGAAGATAAGGCCATGCTCTGGGTGGACAAGCATCCACACCTCCTCCGCCCGCTCCTTGGCGTTTTTGATTCCCAGATCAGCGGTGGCAAACGCTATGATTTAGCGGAGGAGGGCCTCCGCCACGCCAACGCCACCTACTTTGACTCCCACACCACCGACAAGACCAGTCTGCTTACCTTCGCCATGGACCTCACCCCCCTCGTCGCCGACGATTCCCTGGACATTCAAGAATACACCCTCGGGTATGTTCGCCGGTTGGAAAAAGATGTCGCGGAGCGCTTGAGCAAGTTCCTCTAAAGAGTTGGCGCCGCGCTTTTTCCGACGGACCAGGACGAAAGGCATTGACGCAAAAGCACCGTTCCCGCTAAATAGGAAATTCCACCATTTTCGAAGCTAATTCATCCGTCATGAGCGAATCCGAGAACCAGCCGATCCCACCCCCACCTAGCGCCTCCAAGACCGCTGCCGTCCCCCTCAAAAAGGAGACCGTCAGGATCACCTTGCGTGCCCGGCCCGGTACAGGAACCACCCAGCCACGGGAGGCCACCGCGCCGGTGAGTCCCGTGTCGGCGGGCGAGCCTTCGATCAGCCCGAAGCGGGCCACCGCTCCGATCCAGTTGCCGTCCTCCCCCCTGCCGCCGCCAGCTCCCAGGTCAGCAACCGCTCCGGTCAAACTGCCTCCTGCCCCGGTTGGTCCCTCCCGGAAAACCACTTCCGCCGTTCCAGTCGTCGCTTCCCCGTCTCCCTCGGCTCCGCCACCTATGATGGCAGCCCCGCATGCCCGGCCGGCTCCGCCGATGGCGCCTGCGGCCACCGTTCCCATGACTCCCCCCCGCCCCCCAGGTGCCCCGGTACCTCCCGGTGCCCCTCGGCCTCCAACTGCTCCGGGAGCACCCCGCCCAGTCGCCCCTTCCGCCCCCGGCTCCGCGCGAGTCGAAGTCGGCGCCGCGACCACCCCCTTGGCCAAGCCGGGCCCTCGTCCTCCGGGTGGAGGCACCACGCCGATCGGCGCCGCAGCCCCCGCCTCTGGCACCGCCAATTTGCCCAAGGCGACCGTCAAAATCCAGATGACGCAACCGATGGCGCGTCCCAGCGTCTCGGCGCCTCCCAGCGCCCCCGTCAAGCGCACGGCAGCGGCGGATTCCCAGCAATTCTATGAGGAAAAAGACCCCGAGGAAGGCCTCATGCCTCTTTCCGTCGTCTGCCTCCTCCTCTCCGTCGTCCTCATGGTCGTGCAAATGTACGGCAGCGACCGTCTCCCGCCCGCGCCCATCTCCTTCCTCGAAGTGCCGGCGAAACAGCTCAAGCCGTGGGAACAGCCGAATAAGACGTTCAATGAGTTCCTGCCCGCCGTCCCCTGATTCTGCTCCTTCAATTCTTCACTTTCCCCCTTTATGCCTCTCGCCTGGTTGGTTTTTCTTCTGGCTGTCGCCACACTCGCCCTGAATTTCATGGCCCGCAGCGGTGGTTCGGGGTTCTAAGGTGCCTCGCAAGCTAGGCGCGAATCCGTAAGCGTCCCTCATGCCAGATTCGACACCACGGGTGGAAGTGGTCGGAGTCGGCGCGGCCACGTGGGACGATTTCTGGCTGGTTGAAGAATTCAGCGCGGATGAACGGGTGGCTCCGGCCCTCAATCAGCTCAGCATGGGCGGCGGCCCGGTGGCCACGGCTCTCTGCTTCCTCTCCCATCTGGGGCACCCCTGCGCCTTGGTGGATGCGCAGGGAGAAGATCTGACAGGCTCCCTCATTGCCACGGATCTGCAAACCGCCGGCATCGCCCTCGATCACTTGCAGCGATCCGCCGGAGCCCGATCCGCCCGCGCCACCATCTTGGTGAGGCGCCGGGACGGTGCCCGCCAGATCGTCTATGCGCCTTCCACCACCGGCGAACCCGTCTGGGGGCAACGTGAAAATGACCTCCTCACCGGCGCCCGATTGCTGCATCTGAATGGCCGCCACGAAGCCACCGCACGCGCCGCGGTGCAGGCCGCCCAACGATCCGCCGTCACCATCTCCTTCGATGGTGGCGCCGGCCGCTACCGTGATTCCATTCGCGACCTCTTCCTCGCCAGCCATCTGCGCATTGTCGCCTGGGAATTTGCCCAGCGTTTCACCGGTCAATCCGAGTTGTCCCGGATGATGCAGGCACTGCTGGAGCCTCCCGCCCAAATCGCGGTCATCACCGCTAGCACCCGCGGCAGTTGGGTGGCCACGCCAGAGATGGACATGCACCACCAGCCCGCCTTCACGGCCACACCCCTGGTGGATACCACCGGCTGCGGAGACATCTACCACGGCGCCTTCCTGCACGGTTGGTTAGGCCGCTGGGATCCCATTCAATGCGCCGCCTACGCCAGCGCCCAAGCTGCACGCAACGCCCAGGGCCTGGGCGGCAAATGCTTGATAAAACTCATTTCCCAGACCCAGGAATGGGGCCCAAAGTGCCCACTTCCAACCACCCCTGGCCAGGAATGAACGCGCGATTCAGGGACTTGCGAGTAACGCTATTCCAAAGGGCGGGATCGCCATCCGTTTTGGGATTGCTTTTGACCTTAACCTTCTTCTCATCCTTCTTGTCTGGAGCCTCTTCCCTGAACCGGCCCATTTCGGCTATCCGGTCGCTCACCGAAGAATCGACGCGATTCGCTCCGGAGCCATTGGAGCCGCTGGCCACAAAATTCATTCCGATGCGCAACCGCTCTTTAAGATTGTCCGGCAGATCCTCCAGGAGGACTTTGGAAATGCCTTCCGAATGCATCACCGACATCTCTGTTCGATCGAGGTTCTGAATGCGCACGCGCTTAAGAACCAGTCCATTTTTCAATGGCATCTCGTCCATGACCAATCCCACCGTTTCCTCACGCACTTTCTCCACTGATCTGACGAATGAGTCCGCCGCCCGGGTTTCCGCCTGCTCCAAGCCGCGAATCTCGGCACGGATGACGCCGTGATCCCGTGTCAGGATATCGGCCGCCGCGATCATGGCCGCGAGCTCCTTGCGCCAGGCGGTGACATTCTGCTGGTACTTGACCGCTCCCTCCATCAGCCCCACCTCACGCTTCGCCTCCTCCAACGCCCTTGTGGCTTCATCGATTGCAGTGGTGTGATGCACACCGTACATGATGCCGATGAGAACCATGCACAGGATGCCAAAAACGACGATTTTGCCCATAGTGCTAAAGAGTTAGTATCCCTTAGTTGTTGCTCGGAAACTTGGTTTGGTAGGCGCTGAGTTCGTCTTCCATGCGTTTGAGTGACTGGGCTTTTGTTTCCCGCTCCGCCACTAATCTTGCACCGTCCCGTTTCAAACTTGCCAGCCGGTCTTTCAGTTCGCTCAGGTACTCCACCCGTGGAATATCATATCGGCCCAGGTTTCCGACAGAGGCGGATTCCATTTCCAAGCGTTTGACCTCCATTTTCTTCTCCATCACGACCGAACGCAGTTGTTGCGTTTCTTCTTCAAGTTTCCCTTTGACCCCGCAACCTGTGCTGCAAAGCACGAGCACAAGGCTCCCAAAAAGAGGAATAAGGACGGATAGGGGGCGCGGCATGAGCCAGCAGACTAAGGTAAGTATTGGGAATTGCCAAATAAACAATTACCGTCCGTAGAAGATCACCGTTCACTCCGCACCCTCACCGAATGGGCGAAAAGTCCGTCGGCTTCATGTAAACGCTTTTCACCCCTTCAGGCGCCGCGACCGTCAGCGAGCCATCTTTCTCCGACTCTGCCTTCGCCTTCACCCATTCCGGATCGGCACGGAAGGCCGCAAATGACGTCTGCCCGGCCTCCTTGCTGGCGTGCGCCAAAAGATAGATCAGCTTCGTCCCCGCTCCCTTGGCCGCATCCGTGGGTACCCAGTAGCCGATATGGCTCATCCCGTGCTTGCTGAACAGGCTGATCGTGTGGTTTTTGAACCGGCTGTGCAGCGCCTCAAGTTTGCCTTCCGGCGTCGTGTAGGTGCGCAATTCAAACACCCGCTCCGGATTCGCTCCGCCCACCTTCACCGGTGGTGAATATTCCGTCGTGGTCAGGAAGATCGCCTCCGGCGCCTTCGCCAGGATTTTCCCATTCGCCTCGCTCGCCTGGCGCGCCGCCTGCCATTCTGGATCTTTGCCAAAAGCCGCCCACGATGCCTTCGCGGCCTCCCGGCTCTTGTGTTTCAGAAGATAGATCAGCGTGTTATCCGCGCCGTCCGCCTTCTCGATCGGCACCCAGTAGCCGATGTTTTCGATCCCGTGCTTCTCAAAAAGTTTCACCGTATGATCACGAAACCGCGCCAGCAATGAGTCCAGTTTCCCCTCGTTCGAGGTGTAAATCCGCAGTTCATAGACTGGACCGTCCTGCGCCACCGCGCAGACCGGCGCCGTCACCAACGCCACGAGGCCCAAACTTAGCGCGAGAAAAGAAAATCGAGTCATAGCCGCCGATGCTGCCAAGTCGCCCCACCCCGTGCAAGCGCGATCGTTTTGATTCCCATAATATCCCTGGTATTTTCCGCCTCCGTCCCGCCCTCCCCTTTCCCTCACAACGGGTTTGACAGTCCTCCCCCCGGGCGTTATACACTCCGCCCCTTCCCGCAGACGACCTATGGCCAATATCCGCTCCGCAGAAAAGAACATCCGCAAGACCGCCAAACGCACGGCGGCCAATCAATCCGTCAAGAGCCGCATCCGCACGCTCCGCCGGAAAGTCCTCAGCGCGATCGAAAAGGGGGATGCCGCCGCAGCCAGCACCAGCCTGGGTGAGTTTGCCTCCGCCGCCGACAAGGCTGCCAAAACCAAGGTGATTCACAAGAACTCGTCTTCCCGCCTCAAGAGCCGCCTCGCCACCAAGGTGAGCGCGCTCACCAAAAAGGCGTAGTCGCGGAACAATTTTCGAACGACCCACCGGTCCCCTCCGCCCTTGCGGAGATTGGCAGGTGGGTTTTTCATGTCCGCGCCCAGCCTTCACCAGATCTCAACCATGCAGCGTCTTCGCATCTCTCCCAACGGCCCCGAGTTCTCCCGCCTCGTTTATGGCACCTGGCGTTTTCTGGACGATCCCGCCGCCGCAACTCCTGAGGACCTTTTGGTTAGGCTCCGCGCCTGCCTCGATCTCGGCATTACCACCCTCGACACCGCTGAGATTTACGGCCTCTACAAGGTCGAGGAGTTCATCGGCGAAACACTGCGCCGCGATCCCGGCCTGCGCCCCAAATTCGAGATCGTCACCAAGGCCGGGATCTACGTCCCCTGCGAATTCCATCCCGACCGCAAAGTCGCCCATTACAACGCCACGGCCGCCCGCCTCATCAAGAGCGCCGAAAAATCGCTGCGTTTCCTCGGCACCGATTATCTCGATCTGTTCCTCGTCCATCGCCCCGACTGGCTCACCAGTGCCGACGAAACCGCCGCCGGCCTCAACAAGCTGCTCAAGGATGGCAAGATCCGCGCCGCTGGTGTCTCCAATTACACCGTCCATCAATTTGATCTCCTGAACTCCCGCATGGATCGGCCCCTCGTCACCAATCAGGTGGAAATGAGCCTCCTGCACATGGATGCCTTCTACGATGGCACCACCGATCAGTGCCAGAAGCTCCGCATCCACCCCATGGCCTGGTCGCCGCTTCACAAAGGCCGCCTCATGGACCCAACCGACGAAGCCTCCGGCCGCATTCAAGTCAAAGCCCGCGAACTCTCCGAAAAGTACGGCAACGCCACCATCGACCAGCTCGCCTACGCCTGGATCATGGCGCATCCATCGCAGCCCCTGCCCATCATCGGCACCAATCGCCTCGACCGACTGATTGCCACCGCCAAATCCGCCGAAATCCAACTCGACCGCGAAGACTGGTACGCCCTCTGGCAGGCCGCCAAAGGTCACGGGGTGCCATAGTGTGGTCCCTGCCGCGCCGAACTAGTGGCGAGGGTCTGCAAGTCCCATAAAGCGTTGTTGCAGATCCCCGCCGCCGGCTCTCCCAAGGGAAAGAAATGCATGAAGAATCCCACCTCGTTGCCTTCATTCCTTTGCCTAAGGTCTCAATCTCGGATCTCCGCAAGTCCGCATGGGGATTCTAATCACCATTCCCAAATCATTGATTTCCAAGCATTTGCGAGAAAGCATTCCAAAATTGGGGGGAAAGCCATTTGCCCCCGTCTGGTCCCCTTGCTCACCCCCCGCCGATCCTCACCAAAGTCTGACAGGGGAAAGATTGACGATAAGCGGACAATCTGAGATATTGCATACATTGTGAATACCGCCCTGTGCGCCTCCCCCTGGTGCCGGTTCGCCATCGTCGCCCTATTGGCGATAGGCGGGCTTGTTCGAGCTCAGGAACCCCAGGCTATCAATGCCATTGTCGTCGAC
>JAXMIV010000227.1:0-8733 GCA_034377045.1 Prosthecobacter sp.
GTGGTGGAAGGGTCACTGGGACATGTTCGTATCGGTCTGCCATGAATTGCGAGACCAATTGTGGCTCCATAGAAATGTCCCTCGAATCCGCGATGGTGATTTTGTCAAAAGCCTATGTCTCCTACTTCGCCAAGCTCGCGAAAATTCGCAAGGCGTTGAATCGGAGACCCTCAACTGGAGGAAGCTAGAGAAGCGATATGGAAGGATTGTTCCATGGCTCGGCCGGCGAATTGTGAAAGCAACTCAGTCCGGATGCGTGTCCGTATGGGAGCGATACTGTCCTGAAACAAAAGAGCCGACATATGGTGGAGAAGCAGGTCTTGTTGGTATTGAGTGCTTACTAACCGCTGCGAAGCTCGATTTTAGAAGGCTTGATCCAAGCGAGGCCCATAAGGCCGCACGCTACGCCATGCAGGACTCCAATAATTTTCCGGATTGGCTCGCCCTATTGACTCAACATCAGCCCGATGCTGTTAAATCAGTGCTGCAGGAATATATTGCCGACGAATGGTTGGTGTCTTCCAACTCACAAGGCAGTCCACAGGTTTTATGGAGAATCAACAACGATGAACGGGGACTGGCCAATTTAGTTGCTCCCTTTGTTGCTGCTCGACTACGGGAGCGTGATCCTGCAAATCATCGCGTTCTACATATCACACTTTCGTTGCTTGCGCGCACAGGCACACTTTCTGCCAATGATCTCGCTCAGTTGGCATCAGAGAGAATCATTTGTTACCGATCGAACGAGGAACACTACCAAACGTGGCTAGCTATCTGGACCCAAACGGATGCTGCTGCGGCAATTCGGCACATCGAGGCGACATTGCTGCCGCCGCACGAAGCAGATTCAATGGGAAATCAAGTCGTCTTGCTTTGTGCCCATTTGCAAGATCCCATGGTCTACGATAAACCGCTGCTGACAACACAGAGCTATCGAGAACCCCCAATCGCCGAGCAGTTCATACGCCTGGTATATCGGTACGTAGCTCCTGAACAAGATCTGCACCGCGAAGGTGGCTTTTCTCCGGTGGCGCGTGATGAAGCTCAGCGATTTCGACGTACTTTAATTGCAGTGCTTGGTGGGAACTCCAGCCCAGATGCTGATAGCGCACTTCGTAACTTGTCTACTTCTTCAGAACTGGCAGGTATGCGCGATGAAATTCTGGAGTTGCTAGATGAGCGCGCGGAACGAATGGCAGACGCATCATGGACTGAAGGTGACGTTCGGAGATTCGCATCGGATCGGGAAGCAATGGCGACAACTCTGGAGGATCTGTTTCACGTAGTT
Source organism: Prosthecobacter sp. (assembly GCA_034377045.1). GTDB lineage: Bacteria > Verrucomicrobiota > Verrucomicrobiia > Verrucomicrobiales > Verrucomicrobiaceae > Prosthecobacter. The sequence goes on from JAXMIV010000227.1 coordinate 1,289, forward strand.
CTCCGGCGGCTCAGTGGAATCAAACACGACGTGGAGGATGCTGAAGAGAGCATACGAGATGAGATGAATCCTCAACGTGGTGAAGCTGGCCTTCAGACTTTCCTGGTTCGCAAGTTGCGGGAGCGAAACAACGGACGATATACCGCACCAAAAGAGCCGCAGATCGATGGCGGGGAGCGGGCAGACATCCAGATTCACGCTCCGGGTGTCGAAGGCCACGTGCAAGTAGAAATTAAGTTGGGAGACATGAGCTCTCGCTCACTATCGAGTCTTCTGGCCGACCTAGAACACCAGCTTTTGGGAAAGTACCTGCGTGATCGGACATCCACTCACGGCATCTTTGTTGTTGGCTTCTCCGGGACAGGGTCGAGGCAAACCTGGCGCGACCCGGCATCCCAGGAGTCCCTTTCCTTCGAACAGGTGATCTCAGCCCTCCATGAGAGAGTTCAAGTGCTGGCAACGAACACTGCCGGCTTAAAATCTCTTCAAGTGGTAGGCATCGATTTTAGGCTTCGCTAAAAAGTTAAGACTTCACCCCGCCTTTGAAAAGTGCGCCGGGACATCCTTGGCCCTACACCAGAACAAATGCCCCATTGCCCATAGGTCCGAACTTCAGAAGTACCAGAAATTGCCTGCAAATCTCCGGCTCTTTCCACCTTGCTTTTTCACGGACTTGGCCTACAATATTGAGGTCACAAATACGAGTCCCAGCCACTAGGCAGACAAGGCTTTCTCAGCCAAAGCCGCCCGCCCATTCCATGGATAACGGGGCGCCGCTGCATCAGCCGGAAATTTCAAACCTTCCGCAAACTTTCCCGCCCTCCCCCACGTTCGCAGAAATGGGAACGAAAGATGGGCCGGGCTGGTCCCCAACGCTTTCGATCACCCGATGCTTCAACCATCCACGACCCCAGCCGCCTCTTCCGCATGCCCTCTCAGCATTCGTGTCTATTCGTGTCTATTCGTGTCTATTCGTGCCATTCGTGGTTCGTCAGTTCCATCGCCCGCCGCACCCAAAAAATGGGGAAATGGGGATTTATGGGGATCGCCATTCCCCACTCCAACTCGCTGGTTTTGAATCCTTTACGCCAAGATTTCGGAAACTGATGACACAAAAAACATCCCCATTTCCCCACGCATTGACCCCAGGCGATCCGGCATTCCTTTCTCCTCATGACTTCCCACACTCAGGCTCCTCCATCCGTGCCATTCGCATCATCCGTGGTACTTTCCTTGTTTTCCCGCTCACCAGCTAAGCCTGCGATGGGGACAATAGGGATTCATGGGGATCGCCAATCCCCAGCGCAGTTCGCTAATAATTAACGACTTACAACTCAAACCCAAAGAAATGAAAAATGCAAAAACTCCCCCATGTTCCACCCTTGAAACCCCTGGCCGGGATTGACTTGTCTCAAATGATACTATACTATGTCTCAAATGCGGCGAAATGCCGCTAGATTGATTTATGTTCTCCGGTGTCACCCAGCTCACTGATCGGCAGCGCGAATTGCTGGAATATCTGCGGCAATATCAGGCGGAGCACGGTGCTCTCCCCTCGACCCGTGACATTCAGCGCCATCTCGGCCTTTCCAGCCAAACGGCCGCCATGAGCCATCTGCGTGCCTTGGAGAAAAAGGGTCTCATTCAGCGGAACCCATCCAAGACCCGCCATGCCGGGGACCCTCGAATCGCTGAACGCCTCCCGGGCGTGGTTGAATATTGTGTGCATGGACGCTCGCACTCGGGCGCGGCTGTAGGAAGACAGTTCGCGCCGGCCGAAATGATTGAGACGCTCAAAGCCGGGCTGCCGGTTCAGGAGTTGGATGACCTGCAAAGAAGCCTCGGGCTGTCGATGGAGAGGCTGGTTCCCATGCTTGGGATCTCCAAGGCGACGCTGCATCGGCGGAAGGCGGCGGGGCGGCTGGACGCGGCGGAGTCCGATCGCGTGGTGCGTTTCGCCCGGTTGATGGGCAAGGCGGTGGAGGTTTTGGAATCGGATGAGAATGCCCGGCGGTGGCTGAATTCGCCGCAGATTGGCTTGGGCGGCGCCATGCCGCTGGAATTTGCGGAAACCGAAGTCGGGGCTCGTGAGGTTGAAGATCTGCTGGGGCGGATCGAAGTCGGGGTCTATGCCTGATGCCCTACGCCTGGCGCATCGTGAAGGCGAAATACGCCGCGACGGCCTTCACCGGTGAAGGGGCGTCGCGGACGGGCGGCCGCTGGAATTCGCGGGGTGTCTGGATGGTCTACACCAGTGCCAGCAAGTCATTGGCAGCCCTGGAAACGTTGGTGCATCTCAACCCGCCGGTGTTGTTCAACTACGTCACCATCCGCCTCGAATTTGACGACGCCCTGGTGGAGAAAGTACCGCAAGCCGATCTGCCGAAAGGCTGGACGGAGCAACCTGCACCGCCATCAACCAAGGAAATCGGTGACGCGTGGGTCAAGGAACGCCGATCAGCGGTGCTACAGATTGCCAGCGTCATTGTTCCGGACGAGTCGAACTATTTGCTGAATTCGGCGCATGCGGATTTCAGGAAGATTGTCATTGGCAAGCCGGAGCCGTTTGCGTTTGATCCGCGTTTGCTTTGATGGGGCAGCGGCAGAACTTGCGTGCCGTGGCGGTTGCCGAACGGGTTTTGTTCAGTATTAGTACCGTGTCAACGTTCCGCCGCGCTCCCCACCCCCCCATGAGGCGTTTCTTTTCCTTCACCAAACGCGCCCCGTCCGCGCACGTGCCGTCGGTGTCTGAGGGGGCTTCAGGCTGGAAGGTGCCGCAGGTGTACCCGACGCCGGAGGAGCTGACGCAAATGATGCACGGCGGGCTGTATGTGTTTGATGCGATGATCGGCATGGGCGGCATGGCGGCAGTGTATCGCGGAACACAGACGAATCTGGGACGGCCGGTGGCGATCAAGATCCTGAATCGGGAGCACGGCGCGGACTACGATTATTCGGAGAGATTCCGCCGGGAAGCGCAGGTGCTGGCGCAGATGAGCCATCCCAACATCGTCAGTGTTTATGACTTCGGACTGCTGGGGCGGGATCACTTATTTTATGTGATGGAGTACATCGAGGGCACGGACCTGCATCATCTCATGACTCTGGGCACGGTCGGTGCGCCACGCGCTTTGCAGATCGTCCCTGCGGTGTGCGATGCGCTGGACTACGCGCATGGGCAGGGGCTGGTGCATCGCGATATCAAGCCCGCGAACATCCTGCTGGCCCATGACGGCCGGGTGAAGGTGGCGGACTTTGGATTGGCTAAGCGCATCGACCAAACGACCGGCCTGCTGACCCGCACGAACATGGCGATGGGCACGCCGGAATATGCCGCGCCGGAGCAGTATGATGCCAAGGCGGTGCTTGACTCCCGGGCGGATGTGTATGCCCTGGGTGTGGTGTTTTACCAGATGCTCACGGGCAGCATACCCCGTGGCGCGTGGCAGGCGCCCTCGGCCCTGATGGGCACGGACCCGCGGCTGGATGCCGTAGTCGTGCGCGCCCTGAATCCGGATCGCGATCACCGCTACGCATCGGCCGCGGACTTTAAACACGGACTCCTCAACGCGATTAACCAGCCGCCGCAGTCTGGAGCGCCGGAGCCGGAAACGCGGGGTTCCGCCGGCCGGGTGCTAGTGCTGGAGGATGATGCGCTGCTGCGCCACCTGATCGTTCGCACGCTCAAGAATGAGGCCTTTGAGGTGATCGAAACCGCGGACGGCACGGACACGGTGAGTTGCTACAAGGAGGCGCTGGAGCAGAAGAAGCCCTTCGATGTGGTGCTCATCGACCTGACCATCCCCATGGGCATGGGCGGCGCGCAGGCGATGGAGCTGCTGATCCAACTGGACCCGCAGGTGGATGCGATTGTTTCCAGCGGCAATCGCGGGGACGCCAACATGCTGGAACCCGTCGCGCACGGTTTTGCCGCCGCGCTGCCGAAGCCGTACGAGTCCCCGGATCTCGTGCGCATGGTGAAGCAAGTCTTGCAACGCCGGCGCCAGCGTCAGGTCTAGCCAATCCCATGCACACCGTCCCCGTCACCTGCCCCACGTGTTTTGAAGAATTTGAGGTACCGGCGCCGGATCTGACCGAGGTGCCCTCCGACGTGGACTACGACTGCGAAGTCTGCTGCAGCCCGATGCGCATCTACTTCGATGAAGAAGACGGTGAGGTGATCGGCACGGCGTACGGACTGGGAGATTGATAGGGTGTAGATCGAGACGAAAGCGCGGCGGTGCGTACAGGAATTCGATTTGATCACGTATAGTGCCCCTACCATGACCACATCCGCTCATTCCAACCGTCGTCATTTCATGCAAACCGGCCTCGCCTCCGCCGCGGGTCTGGCCACCCTTCCCGCCTGGGCCAAGCCGATTGGCGCCAATGAGGATATCCGGGTCGCCGTCATTGGTTTTCGCAGCCGTGGCGGCGGCCACATTAAGGAACTTCTCAGCGTTCCCGGCGTCCGCCTCGTGGCCCTTTGCGATGTCGATTCCGAAGTGATCGACAAGAAGGTCGCCGAACTCGACAAGAAAGGCGTCAAGGTGAAGACCTACCGCGACTTCCGCGAGTGCTGCGCGGACAAAGAGATCGATGCGGTGACCATCGCCACGCCTAACCACAGTCATGTATTGATCGCGCTCACCGCGCTGCAACACGGCAAGCACGTTTACGTGGAAAAACCCGTGAGCCACAACCTCTGGGAAAGCCGGCGCCTCATGGAAGCAGCCGCCAAGGCCGCGAAGAAGGGCATCATCATTCAGCACGGCATGCAGCGCCGCTCGGACATTGGGTGGGCATCGGCGATGCAGTGGGTCAAAGAGGGCCACATCGGCAAGACAACGCTTTCGCACGCCCTGGTTCACGGCTTGCGCATGAGCACGGGCAAGGTCAGCGGCCCGCAGACGCCCCCCGCGACGGTGGACTACAAACTCTGGTCCGCGCCGCGCCCGGAAATGCCGCTGATGCGCGAGAAGCTGCACTACGACTGGCACTGGCAGTGGGCCTACGGCAATGGCGACATCGGCAACCAGGGCCCCCACCAGTACGACGTGGCACGCTGGGCGCTGGGTGACCCGGATCTTCTTCCCACCCGCGTGATGAGTCTCGGCAACCGCTGGGGTTATGTGGATGACGGCCAGGTGGCCAATTGCCAACTGGCCTTCCATCCTTATGAGCCCGTCCCTCTGCTGATGGACATGTTTGGCCTGCCAAACCGCAACTTGGATCCCAAGACCGGTGAACGCCCTTACAAGGGCGTACGCGATGGCAATGTCATTCATTGCGAAGGCGGCTATGTGGCGGAATCGAAGGCGTACGACAAGGACGGCAAGCCTATCCATAAGTTTGAAGATTTCCTCACCGGCCCGGATCACATGAAGAACTTCATCGATTCCGTGCGCGCCGGGACGTACACGAAGGATGTGCTGCACATCCGGCACGGGCACCACGCGGCGTGCCTGTCGCACCTGGCGAACACTTCCTACCGGCTGGGCAAAGGCATGGCCGCCGGGGAAATTCGCGAGCGGCTCAAGGGCGACAAGATGGGCGCTGAAATGTTCGAGGGCATGCTGCAAACGCTGGCCGCCAACAAGGTCGACGTGAACCAGGACAAGTGCATCGTCGGCCCCTGGCTGGACTTTGATCCGGCGACGGAGAAGTTCACCGGCGAGTTTGCCGCTGAGGCCAACAAACTGGCGCAGGAAGAGTATGCGGCGGGCTTTGAACTGCCGGTGCCATTTGCTTGAAGCGCAAAGAGGAAGTCTAGAGGGTTGGGGCCCGCGTTGACAGCAACGCGGGTCTTGACCTTGGGAGGATTCGCGGATTTAACTCTCGGCTTGTGAGTTCTTCAGATTCAGCACCCGCGCTCCGCTTCTTGTGGAACGTCCTGATCGTGGTGTTTGCCACTTATCATGCCGCGATGCTGGTGGTGGCGATTCTGCCGGAACAGAAGCGCCCCACGCTGCTGCCTTTCGGACTGGCGCATGCCTATGAGGTACTGACCGGCAGCAAGCAAAACTGGAACATGTTTGGGACTATTCCCTCCCTGCGCGATTACCACGTGCGCCTCGTCATCACGGACGCGGATGGCAAGGAACGTGGCCTGGGACCGCTCCTTCCCGGCTTCCAGGACTATCCCCTGCCCGAGCGGGCCCGCCTTTACAATCTCTTTGAACGCATGCTCGACGGCACCATGGGCGAAGACGTGCGGGACGCCTATCTGCGGCGTGTGGACAAGGAACTCGTGGATGAGCACCGCATCGTTCCAGGTGAAAGCTGGTGTCTCGAGGTGACTGAGGATTACACCCGGCTGTTGGTGAGCGTGCGGCGGGACGGCAGGCTCTTTGAGCGGCGGGTACGGCGGATTTCCCTCGCGGCACAAGAGCCGCCTTCCAATCCCTGATCTCTGATGACCCGCGCCGCGCCACCCTTTGGATTTCTTGGCAGGCTCTTTCTCGGCACCGAGGACGAGCGAGTGTACGCGGCGGTGCGCATCGGCTTTTCCATCGCTTCATTGATCAATCTCGTTCTCCTGTGGCCCCTGCGAGAGACCCTGTTTTCGACGGCCGGGACGCTTGATTTGGAGGCAGCGGTTGAACACAGTGAGATGGCCACCGTGCTGCTCTTCCACGGGTTTCAGACGCCTGGAGGGGTGACGCTGCTCATGGGTCTGGCGGCGGTCGCCATGCTCCTGCTGCTGGCCGGAATTTTGCCCAGGCTGGCGGCGGCGGCGGTGTTTCTATGGCATCTTTCCTTCATCGAACGCGCACCCGTGGCCCTGACGGGGTGGGATTTGGTGCTGCGATGCTTCGCTTTTCTAGTGCTCGTAAGTCCCATGGGGCGCTGCTGGACCTTGCCCGCGTGGTGGCGGGGGAGCCTATTGGAGCCCACGCAGGTGGCGCGTTACGGTCTGGTGCTCATGCGGCTGCAGGTGGTGGTCATTTATTTTCAGACGGTGGTCTCCAAGGTAACGAACATCAATCCCTACTGGCGCAATGGCGAGTTTCTGCCCTACTTTCTGCTGTCTCACTTTGCGCGCTGGCCAGGAGCTTGGGCGGCTGAGCATGCGGATATCCTCCGGTTGGGCACCTATCTGGCGCTGGCCATTGAGGCGGCCATCCCGATCCTGCTTTTCGTCAGGCGCACCCGGTACTGGGGCGCCCTTTTGGGACTGCTATTTCATGGCCTCATCTGCCTGGTTTCGCGGAACATTGAGCCGTTCCTGATCGTGATGCTGATGTCCTACCTGGCTTTTTTGACCGGCCGGGATGTGGATAGGGTGCAAAAACACCTTTGCCCCGGGGTTCAGCGGCAAGCCTGACGGCTGTTTTTAGTTCATATCCTCAAATCATGATACGTTGATATGAACCTTGACCAGACGCTCTTGAAAAGCTATTCTGGACCATGCCCACCCGTCCCAATGTCCGCCCGGAGCTTGA
>JAXMIV010000228.1:0-3876 GCA_034377045.1 Prosthecobacter sp.
TGCACGGCCTGTTGTTCAACCCTTGCGATCACCTGCTCTTTGTTTGGCTGATCCTTCTCCCTATATGCGTTGCTCAATCGCCGCTTTGGCAGCTCCCGGCTATTCGCCTCATAAAACAAAATCAGATTGGCCGCAGCCGTGGGCGTATCGCGGAGAAAGACGTTCAGCCTTGGGGCGAGATCATCCACGCAGAATCCCAAACTGCAAACGTATGAATCGAGTTCACTCTCATCTGTCCAAGGATGGTCTCCAAAGGAAGCGATGACGGCGTCGAGATAACTTTGGAACGCCTGCCGGCGATCATTGCGCCAGGCAGGCCAACCCGCTAGCCCAGGCCTTTTGAAAACAATTTCCCGATCGATCCCGAAGTCCGAATCCTGCGTTGCCAGCTCAAGAATCCGCGGAAATAGATACTCAAAGTCCGGCCGATCACCGACGGTGTAAAAGACCGAGAAGGCATAACCGGAAAGATGTTCCTGCGTGAGCTCCCGCAAAGGCAACCGCACCAGAGCACAATACTCCGTGGGTTCGTGGCAACACGGGCAGGCGTCGATGGCACTCGGCGCGCGGGCATCACTGAACGCCTCATAAACTGCTTCAATGGCCTCACTGACGGCAGGAGTCATTTCTACTCTTAACCGTCGTACCTCCCAATTTCAAGACTCCATCCACCACAACCGAGCATTCCAAGTCCCACATCGACGTGGACGACAACAATGCGATGCGATAACTTGAATTCCATGAGTGCGTCCGGATCTTCAGAAGCCCTTCTCTCGTTGCCAGCGAAGCTGCCCGAAAGGCGAAGACGAGGGTGGCGAGGATGAGGCAACCGTCAAAGGGGGCGAATTTGGGGAGGGGACTTTTTGATTTTTTGTCCCCATTGGGGAATGTTTCGCGCAATAACTTGAGGATCAGTGGGTTGCGATGGGGGGCGAGATCCCCATCGATCCCCATTTGTTCCATGGAGAGCGGAGAATGGGAGAACCACCGAATGGCACAAATGCGAGGGGCAAAGGAATGGATTCCTTGCCACGTCGCGCTTCTTCGGCTGGAATGGGGGTGAATCATGAAATTGCAATTTTGTGGGGCGGCGGGGACGACGACGGGCTCGAAGCATTTGATCGAGGTCAATGGGGCGCGGATTCTTTTGGATTGCGGGCTGTTCCAGGGCCGGCGGGCGGAGGCTTGGCAGCGGAATCAGACTTTTCCTTTTGATCCGGCGCGGATCGACTGTGTGGTGCTTTCGCACGCGCACATTGATCACAGCGGCAATCTGCCGCATCTGCATCGGAAAGGTTTTGCGAAAAACATTTATGCGACGCTGGCGACGCTGGATCTGTGCAGCATCATGCTGCCGGATGCGGCGCATATTCATGAGAGTGATATCGCCTGGTTGAATCGCCGGCGGCAGCGGGATCATCTGCCGGAGCTGGAGCCGAGCTATCGGCTGATCGACGCGGAAAATTGCCTGAAGCAGTTCGTGGCGGTGGGGTATCAGCGACCGACGGTGATTGCGGAAGGGGTGACGATGACGTTCATCGATGCGGGACATGTACTGGGCTCGGCGCAGGTGATTTTGGACATTGATGATCGGGAGACGGGGAAACATTGTCGCCTGCTTTTTTCCGGGGATGTCGGACGTCCGGCGAATGATCTGCTCGAAAATCCGGCGCCGTGTGAAGGGGTGGATTATCTGATCATGGAAAGCACGTATGGCGGGCGGAAGCATGAGCTGCCCGCGAAGACTTCCGACCACATTTGCCAATTGATTCGGCAGGTTCAGGAGCGGCAGTCGCGCATCATCATTCCCGCCTTTGCCGTGGAGCGCACGCAGCAGCTTCTGTACACGCTGGACAAGCTGATGCATCAGGGCTGCTTCCCGCCGCTGCCGATCTTTGTGGACAGTCCGCTGGCGGTGAAGGCGACGGAGATTTTCCGGCTGCACATTGAGGATCTGAAGCCGGAAGTGCGGGACGCGGTGTTCATGCGCAGCGATCCTTTTGGCTTTGAGGGATTGCGGCTGGTGCGCACGGTGGAGGAATCCAAAAGCCTCAACTATCTCAAGGGCGCCGCCATCATCATCTCGGCTTCCGGCATGGCGGAAAGCGGCCGCATCCTGCATCACCTGCGCAACAACGTGGGCAATGCGAATAACATCATTCTCTTCGTCGGATACTGCGCGGAGAACACGCTGGGGTGGAAATTGCGGCACGGATTCAAGAAGGTCAATATCCTGGGAGATGAGTTTGAGGTACGCGCCGGCATCGAGATTCTCGACTCCTTTTCGGGGCACGCGGACCACGATGAACTGCTGGCCTACTATGACCGGATCACGGGTCCGAAGCGCCGCGTCTTTCTGGTTCACGGCGAGCCGACACGCACTGAGACCCTGCGGTTGGCCCTGACGGAGCGGCATCCGGAGACGCAGGTGGAGGCGGCGCAGTTTTTGCAAACGGTGGATCTTTGACGCATTCGGCTTGCCAGCGGGGCGCGAATGATGTGAGAATCGCGATCTGCTCCCCATGACCCGCCGTGACTTGTTGCAACATGTCCTGTGCTGTTCCCCAGCACTCATGGCTGGCTGTGCGCTGCCGTCGCTGACCCGGGTGCGGTCGACGGGGCTGGTATTTGCGTCCGCGGGCTCAGGAGTGCCCCTGGTGATCGCCTCGGCGGGCCGGCGGGCGGCAGCGCTGCGGGAACATCAGCAGTATTTTCAGGTATCGGGTGCGTTTTTCCGATTTGCGCCGATACCGGCCTATGGAATGGGGTGGACGCAGGAGTTGCAGCGTGGTTACGATCAGATCAAGCACGACAGCCGCGTGACCTATGCGGTGAAGAACCTGGCCACTGGCGCGTATCTGGCGGAGCAGCAGGCCGACCGCGTCATGATTGGGTGCTCAATGCCGAAGCCCGCCGTCAGTGCGGTGCTGCTGGAGGCGCGCGCGGGACGCCTGAACACCGAGGAGTTTCAGCACGTCATCAATGCCTGCGACCTGAGCATCAATGCCTCCTGGCAGGCGATGCTGGCACGCTTCACCAACCAGGACGAGCAGGCCTTCGAGGCCAAGTACCAATTGCCCGATGTACCGTTGCGGGCCAATGGCCAGTCCCCGCGTTATTACGCGGAGTTTTTCGAGCGCTGCGTGAATTACCGCCTGGATCACGGTTGCGAACTTCTGCTGGAGGCGATGCGGCGAAATCAGTTTGGCCGGGGCCGCTGGTACCTGCCCGCCGAGATTACCTACGTGGGTGGGAAGACCGGCACGGCTGGCGAATTTAAGCACGAAGGCCTGTTTTTCTATTACCGGGGGACACCCTACGCGATCGTGCTGTACACCTGCGGCAGGTTCGGGCGGGAGGAGAATTTCTGGCGCATCGGCGCGATGTTTGGAGGCCTGTTTCGGGAGTTCATTGCGTGACTTGTTCTTGCGTGCAGCCGCGGTCTGGCTCAAAAAGGCGCAAGCACAGCTCATGAAGTCCCTTTTCCTCACCAACGAATATCCTCCCCACATCTACGGCGGCGCCGGTGTGCATGTCGAATACCTGTCGCGCGAGCTGGCCAAACTCATGGAGGTGGAGGTGCGTTGTTTCGGGGACCAGGAGGTGAATTCACCGAACTTGAGCGTGCATGGCGTCGGGCTGGACAGCGCCAGATGGACCTGTCCGCCGAACCTCAAATCGGTGTTTGGCTCGGTGCAGCGCTGCCTCGATTTCAACACGCGGAACATCGACGCGAACATCGTGCATCTGCATACCTGGTATGCGCACTTTGGCGGCATTCTGGCGAAGTTGAACTATGCCCTGCCTCTGGTTCTCACGGTGCATTCCCTGGAACCCCTGCGCCCGTGGAAGCGCGAGCAACTCGGCGCCGGTTAT
>JAXMIV010000229.1:0-2867 GCA_034377045.1 Prosthecobacter sp.
GATCAGTGAACTGGCAGGTAAAGTGGATGTCGGCCATATCGCGGCGGACCACATCTTTGGCATCACCGGTGGGAAGATCATGTCAGGCCTCATTTGTCTGGGGCTGGTTTCCGCGATCAGCGCGATGACCTGGATCGGCCCGCGGGTGGCGATGACGATGGGCGAGGATATTCGGTTGCTGGCGCCTCTGGCGGTGCGCACTCCCTCAGGGGTGCCTGCGGCGGCGCTTTTCGCGCAGCTCGCCATTGTGATTACGCTGATCCTAACCGCAAGTTTTGAGACCGTTCTCACCTACGTGCAGTTCAGCATCCAGCTCTGTTCTTTTGTGACGGTGATTGGCTTGATGGTGCTGCGCCGGACGCAGCCGGACCTGCCGCGGCCCTATCGCTGCTGGGGTTATCCCGTCACTCCCCTGATTTTTTTAGCCATCAGCCTGTGGATGATGATTTATCTGGTCAGTGAACGTCCGTATGAATCTCTCGCCGGCCTGGCGACCATTGGTGCGGGCTTGCTCATCTACATGCTATCTCCCAAGACCTCCCAGCCACAATGAAGTTCCTCCCCACCATCCTGGCCCTCATTGCCCTTGCCCTTGCTCATGCCGTGCCTTGCGGCGCGGCCACTGTCGATGATCAGGCGCGTTTCCTTGCCGGACTCTCGGTCGAAGCCACTGATCTCGAACCACTCGCCCGTGAGGGGGCGTGGCAGCAACACGCCACGGAATTTCATCGGGCCTGGGTGGATCTCGAAGAGCGCCAGCTCTCCAAAATCGGCGCCTGGATGCCTTCTTCCGTCAACTATGCGTATGCCGATCCCAGTCCGCTCTACTACATGTTCAGCGGCCCGGACTTTCTCTACGCACACGCCTTCTTCCCGAATGCGTCCACTTACGTCATGTCTGGCCGCGAACCGATCGGCACGGTGCCGGATGTCGCTGCCCTGTCGGCCGGCGCGCGGTCCGGCGGCTTGCGCAATCTGCGCACCGCGCTGAATGCGATCCTGAGCTTCAGCTTTTTCATCACCGCGGACATGAAGACCGATCTCAGCCAGACGCAGCTCAGCGGCACGCTTCCAGTCCTTTACGTTTTCTTGGCGCGCAGCGGCTGCCATATCGACAGCGTGGAATTGGTGAAACTGAATGCCGCCGGCGAATTCACGGCGGAAAAATCGAACACGCCCGGCGTCAGAATTCGCTTCACCGGCACCGCCGGCCAACCGCAGACGCTCTATTACTTCACCACGGACCTGTCGGATTGGGGCATCAAGAGCAACCCTGGCTTCATGGCGTTTTGCGCCAAGCAGGGCGAGGGCAACGGCTTTGTCAAAGCCGCCTCCTACCTCATGCACGGCGAAAACTTCGTCAAGGTGCGCAACTTCCTGCTCAACAACACACGCAACCTGATCGAAGACGATTCCGGCGTTCCCTACGGCTACTTCCATTCGGACCAGTGGGTCGTTAGCCTTTTTGGCCACTATCCGGGCCCGATCAACCTCTTCAAAAACCACTTCCAGAAGGATCTTGATGCGGCCTTCAAGACGCACGGCAGCCAGAAGTTGCCCTTCGGAGTCGGCTACCAGTGGCGTCCTGGCGTCTCCTCCCTCATCGTCGCCACGGCCTTGAAATCGGTGCCGAAAGCGGAGCCGGTCGCGCAGCAGTAAACCTCGCGTGCCTCCCCCTGAAAAGGGGATGAGGCAAGCGTGGACGCGTTTAGGCCGCCGCCATCGGCCTAGTACGGCGGCGGATAAGCCTCATACCGGCGGTCATCAGGCACATAGCGGGTGAAACGGTAGCCGTACCCGCGGTCGCTCTGGTCAACCTCATCGTAGTAGCCTTCGTCGTCATGCCAGTTGTTCTGCTGATGAATATCGGCATCAGGACCAGGATAAGTGGCCGCATAGGCGCCCGAGATCCGGATCGGCGAGGGGTCTCCACTTTCAAAATAGAGTCCGCTGCAGGAAGACAGTCCGGTGGCGATCGCCGCGGCTGCGAGGAGGTATAGCATTTTCATAGTTGTTTGGAAGACTCTCAGGGGAACATGGATTTTGAGCGGCAGCGAGGCAGCGGCTTTGCGAATTCTGCAAATCATCATTGGTATGTCAATGATCTTCATTCACCCACCGTCCGATATTAGCCGTACGGGTTCGGAATAATGCCGTCCCGCCCGGGCTTCCGGGGCTGCGCGGATCGGGAGCCACGGCTCCGGGACTGGGGCGCGGCGAGGGGGGAGGAGAGGATCGTCACAGGAGGGCAAGGTTTCGTTTGACTGCATCCCCGCCCGCAGCCCCATTTTCCGCCCTCAGACCATGACACCCGACGAAGCCAAAACTCAGCTCGACCAACACATCCGCGACACCATTCAATGGCATTTCTCCCCGGAGACGGGATGCCCCTTTTGGTTGGACTGGGCCAAGAAGAACTTCGACCCGCGCGGCGTCGTGAACAATTACGAGGACATCGTTGCCAAGTTCCCGCACTTTCAGGACGAGTGGCTGCGCGATCTGCAACCCACCGTTTGGGTGCCGGCTGCTTTCAAGGGCAAGCCCTACAACATCTTCGAAACGGGCGGCACCACCGGCATGCCGAAGCAGCGCATCGGCTGGAATGACTTCCGGGTCGACTATGAAGAATTCAGCCACAAGCTCGATGACAAGCACTTTCCGCCCGGTGAAGCCTGGATCATGGTCGGCCCCACCGGCCCGCGCCGGCTGCGTCACGCGGTCGAGCACCTGGCGAACTACCGCGGCAGCTCGTGCTACTTTATCGATCTCGATCCGCGCTTTGTGAAGAAGGCGATCTCAAACAAGCAGTTCGATGTTGCCCGGCAGTATATGGATCACGTGGTCGATCAGGCCGTGGTCATTCTCAA
>JAXMIV010000230.1:0-7802 GCA_034377045.1 Prosthecobacter sp.
CCGGCCTGTTTGCCGAGTTGCGCCAAGCCCGCGGTCAAATGACACGCATGGCATTGTTGCTCGAACGATTCCGGCATCTGGACGCTCACGATGGTTCGTGGCTGGTGCGCCTGCTCACCGGTGAGCTGCGCATGGGTTCCAAGGAAGGGCTCATTGAAGAAGCCATCGCCGTTGCCTTCGGGCAGCCCGCCGATGCCGTGCGCGAGGCTGCCATGCTGACCGGTGACATTGGCCGCGCAGCGGTGCTCGCTCGTGCGGGCCAACTGCATGAAGCGAACCCGCGCCCCATGGTTCCGCTCAAGGTGATGCTCGCCAGTTCGGAGGAGACCGCGGCCGAGATTTGGGCACGCCTCAACTCCATTTCAACCGAACCAAAAGTGTGGCTGGAGGATAAATATGACGGCATCCGCGCCCAGATGCATCGCACCCATGAACGTACGGAGATCTTCACCCGCGACCTCAAGCCCGTCGGCGCGCAGTTCCCGGAAATCGTCGACGCCGCCCGTCAGTTGGAGGAAGACGTGATTCTCGATGGCGAAATCATCGCCTATGCGGAGGATAAGCGGCTGTCTTTCTTCGATCTTCAGAAGCGCCTGGGGCGGCGTGATCAGGCGGATCTGTTTCTGCCCAGCGACATCAGCGTCCGCTACGTGATCTTTGATCTGTTGTGGCGCAACGGCCGGTCGCTCCTCGAGCAGCCGCTGAGCGAGAGACGCAAGGAATTGGAGACGCTTTCGTTGCCCGCGGGCATGACCCTAATCGATGTGCATCTCGTTTCCTCGGCCGAGGAAATTGAGGCCGCGTTCCTGGCGGCGCGCCGCCGGAACAACGAAGGCCTCATCGCCAAGGACCCCGCCAGCGCCTATTCACCGGGCCGGCGCGGCAAGGCGTGGCTGAAACTCAAGAAGGCGTTCTCAACCCTGGATGTGGTGGTGGTCAGAGCCGAACAGGGGCATGGCAAACGCAGCCACGTGTTGAGCGACTACACCTTCGCCGTCCGGGATGATGCCACCGGCGCGCTGTTGACAATCGGCAAGGCCTACAGCGGCCTGACCGATGTGGAGATTGAGGAGCTGACGGAACATTTTATGCGCAACACTCTCAGCCAAAGAGGCAGCGTGCGCACCGTTGTCCCCGATATCGTGTTGGAAGTTGCCTTTGATTCCATTCAGCCCAGCGATCGGCATGACAGCGGTCTGGCCCTGCGCTTTCCCCGCATCAAAGCGATTCGGCGCGACAAGACGCCTCAGGATATCGACACGTTAAGTTATGCCAGGCGCCTAGCGGGAGTCCTCACTCAGGGCGGACAATAACGAAGCTCTTCTGTTCTTCGCCAGTCTTCGGATCGCGCGCCGTGAAATCATGGCGGCCAGGTGAGAGCAGGACATAGGTCACATCTCCCTCGTGCTGCACCTGGAGTGTCGTACACCGCCATTCCACGGGGTGCTCTGGCGTGGTTTCCAGCAACAATCTCCGGCCGTTCTCACGGATGTCTGGATCGAGGCGAATCACCGTGCCGGCGATGGGGTTGGCGATTCGCCAGCGTTGCGTTTCCGTGGTTGGGCCAGTAGCCACCAGATCGCCCATCCAATTGTCGCTGCTCCGAATCCAGGCTACATATTCAGCGGCCAGCACGGCCCGGCCGCGTTCATCATAATCGAAGGCGTTTGCCGCCGGCGGCAGGCGATTCTCCAGGAACCATTCCTCCCGGCTGATCCGCACGGGAGGCGTCTGCGGCGTCAGGTATTTTCCGGTGCGCGGATCGATACGCTTGCGTACCAGTCCCGCCGGCGGGGAATACCACGTTTGCGGTTTCCGTTCATGGAGGTGTAGAAAAATGTCCCGCCAGATCGGCGCCGCGCCGGTCACTCCTGACACGTCTTGCATCGGCGTGTTGTCGAAGTTGCCCGTCCACACTCCCACGGTGTAATCGGGAGTATAACCAAAAGTCCAGTTGTCCCGATAAGACTGGCTGGTGCCCGTTTTCACCGCCACCGAAAACGGCAATCGCAGAGGTGAATTGGCGCCGAAGGTGAGGAGACGCGCCTGATTGTCATTCAGGATATCGGCAATGAGGAAACATTCGCGCTCACCCAAGCGGCGGGTGGCCTCGGCGGGCGGCACACCGGCCTTCAAGGTCCAGGGTCTGTCGACACCCAACCGGGCCAGGCAGGCATACGCATTCGCCAGTTCGATGAGTCGCACCGGCGCATTGCCAATCGTTAGGCCCAGGCCATAGTGATCTGCTTCTTCCGTGAGAGTCGACAGGCCTAACAAACGCAGCTTGTCCAAAAGGGTCTGAGCGCCGCCGATGGAGGCCAGCACCTTCACCGCGGATACATTCAACGAGTTGCCCAAGGCATCGCGATACGTCACAGGGCCATAGAGCCGATGGGCGTAGTTCTCGGGACGGTAGGTTCCTGTTGGCGTGGTGAACTCAATCGGCAGGTCCGCGGCGATGCTGGCGGGCGTCGCGCCCCGTTCGAAAGCCAGCGCATAGGTAAAGGGTTTGATCGCGGAACCCGGCGAGTGCGGCGTCCACGCGCCATTGATTTGCCCGCCATCAGCGGCGAAGAAATCGCGCGACCCCGCCAGGGCCAGCACATAGCCGGTGGCGTTTTCGATCACCACGGCGGCGCCCTGGGTGACATGCCGCCCTTTCAGCGCCGCCAGTCGCGCCCCGATGATGGCTTCGACCTGGCGTTGCAGAAACCAATCCAGCGTCGTGCGGATGGCAGCATTTGACGATGGTGAGCCTTCCCCGCGCAGCATCTCCACGGCATGCGGCGCGGCAAAACCACCGGTGTAGCGTTGCAGGCTGATCGGCTCGGCCAGGGCGACGCGCAGTTCTTCATCTGTGATCCAGCCGAGTTCCTTCATCTTGCGCAGGATCCGCTGCTGCCTCGGCAAAATCGCCTGCACATCGCGGAAGGGATTGAACTTCGTGGGTGATTGCGGAATGGCAGCCAGGAAAGCGCATTCGGCCACCGTCAGATCATCCAGCGGTTTGTTAAAGTACCCGGAGGCCGCGGAGGCGCAGCCCGTCAGAAGATTGCCATACGAGATCCGGTGCAGATACTCGGTGATCACCACCTCGCGCGACCACTCCATGGCCAGATGGCGGGCCTGTAGAGCTTCCACGAACTTCACTTTCAGGGTGCGTCTGCCCGCCTGTGCGGTGACCTTGATCAGTTGCTGATGAATCGTCGAGGCCCCGGACACGATGCGGCCGCTGGTTAGGTTGTCGCGTGCAGCGCGCCCGATGGCCAGCAGGTCCAGTCCATGGTGCTGCCCGAAGCGTTTGTCCTCGGCGGCCAGGGTCGCATAAACCAGGGCCTTGGGAATCTCTGCCAGCGGCACGGACGGCTGTACGCGATCTCCCGCCGCAGTCAGCAATGTCCGCAGCGTCCGGCCATCCCGCGCCACATAGCTGATCGAGGGCGTACGCGGCGTCAGCAGCGCTGCCGGCAGCGGCGCCCACCGGGGCACGATCCACCAGCCCACCGCCGCTAACAGCAGCACGAGGGGGGCGGACCAGCGCAATTGTCTCCACATGGCTCCCACGAACGTTGATATTGAGGAGAATTCCAGTGCCGCGATGGCCGAAAGGTCGGGCTCTTCGTGAACGTTTCCGCTCCCAACCCATGCGCCGCCTTCGTTCCTGGCTTCTTTTTGCAGTTCTGTCCGCCGCTGTCACGGGGCGCGGCGCGGTGGACTTTGCCAAAGAGGTCCATCCCGTGCTGCAGCGCGCCTGCTTCGAATGCCACGGGGCCGAGCAGGCCAAAAGCGGCCTGCGCCTGCACACCCAGGAGACCTTTCGCGCGGGCGGCAAAAATGGTCCCGTCGTGACCCCGAACGATCCCGCGCATAGCGAACTCCTGCGCCGCATATCCCTGCCGCGCTCCGACAAGGAAGCCATGCCCAAGCGCGGCACGCCCCTCACTCAGGCGGAAATTGCCCTGATTCGAGAGTGGGTGGCGGCGGGTGCGGTCTGGCCCGCTTCCATTCAAAATGCCCGCCATTGGAGTTACGTGCCCCCTCAGCGGCCTGCCTTGCCCGCAGTCAAAGATCAGGCCTGGCCGGCGAATGAAATTGATCACTTCGTTCTCGCCCGTCTGGAGAAGCAGGGTTGGCGGCCTTCCCGGGAGGCCGATCCCTCAGTGCTCTACCGGCGCCTGTCGCTGGACCTCACCGGCCTGCCGCCCCTGGTGGCGGATGTGGAAAAGTTCGCCAAAGCCTACGCGGCGGATGCCCGCAAGGCGGTGGAGGCTGCAGCGGATCGCCTTCTCGCGTCGAAGGAGTTTGGCGTCCGCTGGGCGCGGCCCTGGCTGGATGTGGCGCGTTATGCGGACTCCCACGGCTTTCAGCGCGACGACTTACGCGAGATTTGGGGCTATCGCGACTGGGTGGTGGATGCGCTCAACGCGGACACGCCCTTTGATCAGTTCACCATCGAGCAGGTCGCCGGTGATTTGCTGCCGGCGGCAAAGCCGTCCCAGATCATCGCCACCGGCTTTCACCGCTGCACGCCGACCAACGTTGAGGCAGGCACCGAGCCCGAGGAAAGCCGCATCAATCAGGTGATCGACCGGGTGAACACCACTGGCGCGGTTTGGCTCGGTACCACCCTGGAATGCGCCCAGTGCCATAACCACAAGTATGATCCCATCTCCCAGCGCGACTACTATAGTCTGTTGGCCTACTTCAACAATACTGAGAACGAAACCGCACGGACCAATCCCACGGTGCCTGGCTCCATCAAGTTCAATGGCGTTCCCTTCGCAATGCCCGCCAATTCTCGAGAAGCCGAACTGGCGAAGCTCGAGACCCAGATGAAAGACGTGGATGCGCGCATCGCGGCCCATCAAAAACCCCCCAGCAAAACCCCGGCTCTCGCATCGAACACCACGAAGGGACAGCTCCACGCCTTGCGGCCCACCACCCTCAACAGCGATGCCAGCGCCGAATACGAAATCCAGCCGGATCACAGCGTCCTTTTCAGTGGCGCAGCTCCCGATGGCGATACCTGCACCTTGGAAGCCGACCTGCCGGCGGGACAAATCACTGGCGTCTTGATCGAAGCTCTGACCGATCCTTCGATTCCCGGCGATGGTCCCGGTCGTGGCGATGCCGCACGGCCTAACTTTGTCTTGCAACAAGTCGAGGCGGCGTTTTTGCCCGGTGGCGCCAAGGAGCCCGCTCAACGCCTGAAGTTCGCTCAGGCCTTCGCCAGTTTTTCCCAAAAGAACCTCCAGGTGGAGGGCCTTCTGGAGGATGATCCGAAGACCGGCTGGGCCATCGGTCCCCTATTTAGCAAACCGCACTGGGCCGCCCTGGCGCTCGACAAGCCGTTGCAGGTCGAACCGGGCGCGAAGCTGTCGCTGAAGCTCGTCCAGCACTTTGGCGGCGGGCGCGTCATCGGCAGGCTCCGCGTATCGGCCATCCTGGGTGAGGTGGAGTCTTGTCTGCCCGAGCCCTACGCCGACGAAGCGCGCCCATCAAAGAAGGGCCGCCGCGCCAAGCCGGCCGATCCCGCACTCGCGGCCCTGGAACGGGAGAAGAGCGTCCTGCAGCGGCAGATCGATGCCAACAAACCCACGACTACCGAGGTGATGAAGGAGATGGAGCAGCCGCGCATGACCGCCATTTTCAAACGCGGTGCGTATACCGATCCCACCGATCCCGTGACGGCTGGCACGCCCGCGATCTTTGATGCCAAGGCGAAGGGTCCGCCTAATCGCCTAACCCTCGCCCAGTGGCTGGTCAGCCGCGACAATCCGCTCACCGCGCGGGTGACGGTGAATCGCTGGTGGCATGAACTCTTTGGCCGCGGCCTCGTCGCCACGGCGGAAGACTTTGGCATCAAGGGCACTTCGCCCACGCACCCGGAGTTGTTGGACTGGCTGGCGGTGGAGTTCATGGACCGGGACTGGAGCATGAAGGCGTTGCTCAAGAAGATCGTCACCAGCGCCACCTACCGCCAGAGCAGTTCCGTCTATGAAGGCCTGTCCGTAGCTCAAGGCGGCATCCATCCCGCGGCCAGTCTCGATCCTGACAATACCCTGCTTTGGCACGGCGCCCGCCAGCGCATGGATGCAGAGATGATTCGTGACAACGCCCTCAGCATCTCCGGCCTGCTCAATCTCAAGCAGGGCGGCCCGCCCATCCGCCCACCGCAGCCGGATGGCTTGTGGACAAAGGTCGGCGGCCAGAATTATAAGTATGAAGTCAGCACCGGCGGCGAGCAGCACCGGCGCGGCCTCTACGTCGTTCTTAAACGTGGCGCGCCTTATCCCAGCTTCGCCAGTTTCGATGCCAGCGCGCGCATGGCCTGCGTGGTGCGCCGCTCCCGCTCCAACACCCCGCTGCAGGCGCTGACCCTGCTCAATGATCCCGTTTATGTCGAAGCCACCAAGGCCTTTGCCCGCCGCATCGTGGCCGAATCTCCGAGCAGTGATATCAATGTCATGTTAGGCCATGCCCTGCGCATCGCTCTCGCCCGCGAGGCCCGGCCCGCCGAACTGCAAGTGTTGCGGTCGCTCTTTGCATCCCAGAAGAAGACCGCCACCGAAGCCGCCGCATGGTACGCGGTGGCTGCCGCACTTTTGAATCTGGACGAAACCATCACCAAAGGCTGATCATGCGCACCGACTTCCTCGACGTTTCCCGCCGCGACTTCTTCAAGCGCGGCGGCTATGGGCTTGGCTCGGTGGCCCTCGGTTCGCTGCTCGCGCGCGATCTGCCCGGTGCGATCGCGGCGCCGGCCCATGACACCTCTCCGGGTCCGCATTTCGCGCCGAAGGCGAAGCATGTGATCTACCTGCACATGATCGGGGCGCCTTCGCAGCTCGATCTGTTCGATTACAAACCGGTCCTGCAAGAGCATGACGGCCAGACCTGTCCCGAAGAATTGCTGAAGGGCAAGCGCTTCGCCTTCATCGGCGGCAAGATGACCCTTTCCGGGACGACTCAAAAGTTTGGCAAACACGGCCAGAGCGGCGCGGAACTCTCCGGACTCCTTCCGAATCTCGCGACCGTTGCCGACGACATCTGCATCCTCAAAGGCCTGCACACGAACGAGATCAATCACGCGCCCGCCCAGATGTTTCTGCACACCGGTTTCGGCCAGGGCGGCCGGCCGAGCATGGGCGCCTGGGTGACCTATGGGCTGGGCGCTGAGAATCAGGATCTGCCTTCCTATGTCGTGCTGCTTTCCGGCCCGCCCGGTGGCGCCGGCACCACCTTATGGAGCACCGGCTTCCTGCCCAGCGTCCACCAAGGCGTGCAATTTCGCGGCAGCGGTGAGCCGGTATTGTTTCTGAACAATCCCGAAGGCCACAACCGCTCAGATCGCCGGCGCGTGCTGGATGCCGTGGCCGCCCTCAATCAGCAAAATCTCGGCGTCGTCGGTGATCCGGAAATCGCCACCCGCATCAGCCAGTATGAAATGGCCTATCGCATGCAGGCCAGCGTGCCCGAGTTGATGGACATTTCCAGGGAAGGCAAAACGACGCTCGACATGTACGGCGCCCAGCCCGGCAAGGCCTCCTTCGCCAACAATTGCTTGCTCGCCCGCCGCCTCGTCGAGCGCGGCGTGCGCATCGTCCAGCTTTACGACTCCGATTGGGATCACCACGGCAATCTCAACACCCGCCTTGCCGCCAAGGCCAAGGATGTCGACCGTGGCATGGCGGCCCTCGTGCGTGATCTCAAGCAGCGCGGCCTCTTGGATGAAACCCTCATCATCTGGGGTGGCGAGTTTGGCCGCACCCCTTTGCAGCAAGGCGCCGACGGGCAAGGCA
>JAXMIV010000231.1:0-5988 GCA_034377045.1 Prosthecobacter sp.
GCGTGTGGCGGTGGAGATGATGAAACGCGGGGCGCTCGACTACCTGGTCAAGGACGTGAACTTCATCGAGTTTGTCCCCGCCGTCGTGCGACGCGGGTTGGAGCAGTTGGAGCGCGGGCGCCTGCTGGATGCGGCGGAAAAAAACAGGCGGGACAGCGAAGCCCGTTACCGGCACCTCGTGAGTGCGCTTCCCATCGCCGTCTACACTTGCGACACCGAGGGGCGTATTACGCTTTTCAATGAAGCCGCCGCAGCGCTGTGGGGGCGCGAACCCGTGCTCGGTCACGACCGCTGGTGCGGCTCGTATCGTCTTTATGATGCGGAAGGGTCACCAGTCTTGCTCGATCAATGCCCCTTGGCGCAGGCCGTGCGCGACGGTCGCCCAATCCGCGACGTGGAATTGATCATTGAGCGCCCGGATCACACGCGCCGTCATGTGCTGGCGTTTCCCGAGCCGATTCGTGATGCCGCTGGCGCGGTGACTGGAGCAGTTAACATGCTTGTGGACATCACCGAGAGCAAGCAACTCAAAGAGGTGGAACTTGCGCGCGATGCGGCGGAACGGGCGAACCAAGCGAAAGCCGACTTTCTCGCGGCCCTCTCTCACGAACTGCGCAACCCCCTCGGGCCAGTGCTGCTGCTGGCTGACGAAGGCTCTCACAACCAGGAGTTGCCGGCATCGGTTCGTGCCGATTTCGAGATGATCGCCAAAAATGTCGCCCTGGAAGCCCGCCTCATTGATGATCTCCTGGACCTCACCCGCATCACCAATGGCAAGATGCCGATGGATCTGCGGCCGGTGGAACTCCATGAGGTGCTGCAGGATGCGCTGAACATTGTGCAGGAAAAAATCAAACAAAAGCGCCTGACCCTCAATCTCGAACTCAAGGTTGGCAATCCCAAGATCATGGCAGATGCCGTGCGTTTGCAGCAGGTGCTTTGGAACGTGTTGCAGAATGCAGTGAAATTTGCGCCGATCGACGGTCGCATCCAGGTCGAAACGGATGTTGTTCCCGCCAGTCGTGTGGTCGTGGTGAGGGTAACTGACAGCGGCATCGGCATGACTGGGGAGGAACTCGATCGGATCTTTGAATCGTTTAACCAAGGCGATCACGCACCGCGCGGCGGTTCCCGTCTCTTCGGAGGTCTGGGGCTCGGCCTGACTATTTCGCGCAAGCTCTTGGATTTGCATTCCGGCTGCATTAGCGCCGCCAGTGAGGGCCGCGGAAAAGGTTCGGTTTTTACCATCGAACTGCCGCTTTTGGATCCTGGAGCACCCGCGGCAGCCACTGAGGCCAGGGAAACTTCGATACAAGAAATTCTCGAGATAGCCCTGCCGCCTCAGGGTTGCCGCATCCTGCTGGTCGAAGATCACGAAGCCTCGCGCATTACCCTGACGGGGCTCCTAAAACGCCGCCGTTACGATGTGATGGCCGCCGCATCCGTGCATGAAGCTTTGGAACTCGCCAACGGCAGCAGCATTGATATCGTGGTTTCAGACATCGGCCTGCCGGATGGGAATGGCTATGAACTCATGATGGAACTGCGCCGGCGTTTTCCCGGTCTGGTCGGCATTGCCATGAGTGGTTACGGTGCGGAGGAGGACATCCAGCGGTCCAGTGACGCCGGCTTCATCGCTCACTTGGTTAAACCTGTGCGCATGACGGCGCTGCAATCCGCCCTGGCCAGGGCATTCGCCGCCGCAAAGAGGCGCTGAAGTCCCGGCGTGCATCTAGATGATGCGGAGCAAATAGAGGATGAGCAGGATCAAAAGGATCGTGCCAATGCCGCCGACCGGGGCGTAACCCCACTTCGCACTGTGCGGCCAAGTGGGGAGCGCACCGATGAGCATGAGGATCAGGATGACGATGATGATGGTAGTCATATAGCAAATATCGTATCAATGCTCCCGGCTGCCTCACCGGGCCTTGGCATTTCCTAACCATTGATTGCCCCGGGGAGCCTAACTGAGAATTGCCACCCGTTGGTGAGTCTGCGAGATGGCTCTCAGCCAATCCCTGAGATGAAAAGAACCTTCTTCCCCGTAGTGCCGGACTGATCGGATCGTTATTAATGACAAGCAACTCTGAAACGGCCATGAAGCCTCAAACCACCTCTTCAAGCACGGTCCCATCTGCCCGAGCGCAACCGAGCATTGCCGAATGGAAGGTGCTCGTCGCCAAATACCAAAATCCCTCCGTGACCCGCGCCACCTGGCAGATCGTGGACACGCTGGTGCCCTACACCCTGTTGTGGGCGCTCATGTTCTGGACTGTCGCCATCTCCTGGTGGCTGACCATCCCCTTGGCTATGCTTGCTGGCGGGCAGCTCGATCATTTTTTGGCTCGCAAATGCGCGGTGCGCCGACAGATGAGCCCCATCTTTTTGAGAACATACGCGACCCATTTCTCCACGCGGCGGCCGCCAACTCCATGGCACGCCGCGTGCAAGGACAAACCAAACTAAGACGACCATGAAAACGAAATCCACCACTCTGACCGAAGCCGAACTCGCCGCCGCCAAGACTCCCCCGCTGCCACGCAAGCCGGGCGCCAATCACAGCGAGACCGCCGCGAAACCCAAAAAGCACGACAACAACTTCAAGCAGTCTAACGACCTGCGCGAAGATCGCGGCATCCGCCAGATCAAGTCATCCCCGAAAAACCGGTAGGAGCGCTCGTCGGCGCAGTCAAATGAGGTCGCGACCCGCCCGACCTTGGCATTTGCGCAGACGGGGCAGACATGACATGAGTGAATGCCGGCATGGAATCCCCCCCAGACACGCAAGAAAACTCCTGGGTCGATGCGCTTGCCGACTTCCTCATGGAGCAGGGGGGAGTGGAGGCGATCCGGCTCAACCCGGCGGAGAAAAGAGTTACGGTCGCCACTTTAGGTCAAGTGGACACGGCGCTGCTGCAGGCCCGGCTGTCCGAGGTGCTGCGCGGCCTGGATGAGTCCTGGCTCGCGGATACGGACGCGCTGCCCGCTGAGCGGAACCCTCACCCGGCCATGCTGCAACTGCGCCAGGGGAAAGGGGAGGTGGTGCTCGAAAAGCCCTCCTGCCCCACGGCGCCCCGCTTTTGGAAATGGCGGGAATTCGAGTGGCCGGAGCCGGAGGAAATCGAGCGTCAGAGCGGTGAGGAATGGCGCGCCCTGGCGGTTCAAGCCGCGATCTGTGGCGTGGCGCTCGTGCTGGGCTGGTTGTTGAAGCGCCTGTCAGTACTGCCGGAAAGCCTGGCGCATGGCATCTACGCCGTGTCGCTCATCGCCGGTGGGTGGGACGCGGCGAAGGACGCCTGGGAGAATCTGCGTGAGCGTCGCCTGGACGTGCATTTCCTCATGCTCGCGGTGGCGGCAGGGGCGGTGGCTGTCGGTGCCTGGGAGGAGGGTGCGCTGCTGCTCTTTCTGTTTTCCACCTCGGGCGCGCTGGAGCATTACGTCCTGCATCGTACGCACCGGGAGATCAATGCGCTGACCAAAGCGGCGCCGAAGTTTGCCCGCATCGTCTTGCCGGACGGCAGCACCGAACTGCGGGCCGTGGCGCTCCTGCGGCCAGGGGATGTCGTTCAGGTGCGTCCCGAGGAGCTATTTGCCGTCGATGGCACCGTGACCAGGGGCGACACCGCCTCCGACGAATCCACTCTGACGGGAGAATCTGTGCCGATTGACAAATCCGTGGGCGCGCCGGTCTTTGGCGGCGCTTTGAATCTCTGGGGTCTCGTGGAGGTGCGCGTCGATCGTCCCGCCACGCAGAGTGCCTTGGCGAAGATCATCACGATGATCCAAACGGCGCAGCACCTGCGGGCACCCAGCCAGCGCTTCACGGATCGTTTTGGCACCCGCTACACGCTGCTGACGCTGGCGACTGTGGCCGTCATGTTCTTCGTCTGGTGGCTGGCGCTGGGAGTGCCGCCCTTTGAAAATGACGCGCACTCCAAGTCCGCCTTTTATCGCGCGATGACCCTGCTGGTGGTGATGAGCCCCTGCGCTCTCGTCCTCTCCATCCCTTCCGCCATACTCGCCGCCATCGCTTGGGGCGCACGGCGCGGCATTCTCTTTCGCGGTGGCGCGGCGATCGAGAAACTGGCCGAAGTCGACATCGTGGCCATGGACAAAACCGGCACGCTGACCGAGGGCGACCTGCGCGTGGCTAAGGTGGAAAGCTTCCCGCCGGGACGTGAAGATCAAGTGCTGCGCTTGGCGGCCGCCTTGGATGTGAACTCGAATCACCCCATCGCCCGCGCCATCACCCGCCATGCCAAAGAGCTAGCGATCGAGCCCGGTGAAGTGACGGAGTTTCAATCCATCCCCGGCCAGGGTGTTCGCGGCCGCACCGCTGCCGGGGTCACCTACGTGGGCCGGCGCGAGCTCATGGGTCAGGGGGGCTTTGCCCGCTGGCTCAAGGAGGTGCCGGATGCGCCGCTCGGCTTCTCGGAAGTGTGGGTACTCAATGCCGATGCCATGGGGCGCGTGCTGCTGCAGGACACCATCCGCAGCGGCAGCAAGGCCGTGCTGGCCAAACTCGCGCAGGAGAACGTGCGCACCGTCATGCTCACCGGCGACCGCCGTGCCGCCGCTGTCCAGGTGGCCAAGGAACTCGGTGTCAGCGAAGTGCGCGCGGGTTTGCATCCCGAGGACAAGGTGGCCGCGATTCGCGAATTCACCGCGCAGGGGCACAAGGTGGCGATGATTGGCGATGGCGTGAATGACGCGCCCAGTCTTGCCGCCGCCTACGTCAGTCTCGCCATGGGCGCCCGTGGCAGCGATGCCGCGCTCGAGCAGGCGGATATCGTGCTCATGCAGGACAAGATCGAAAAACTCCTGTCTGCCCGCCACATCAGCCGCGCCGCCCGCCGCATCATCCAGCAGAATCTCACCATCTCCCTTGGCTCTGTTGGCATCATGGCTGTCGCCTCGCTGTTCGGCATCGTCCCGCTGACCCTGGGCGTGATGACGCATGAGGGCAGCACCGTCCTAGTCTGCCTCAACAGCTTGCGACTTCTGTTTGTTAGGGAGGAGTAGGTTGGCGCAAGTGTACCCAGGTCGCCCCCCAGCCGCCGGATAACGCACCCGCCGGCCAGGTCCAGGATTCAACGATCTCCATTTTGTCCAACGCCGCATGCACCCCGCTGCGCAGTGTTCCGGTGCCTTTGCCGTGGACCACGCGGACATTGAAGATGCCCTTCTTTTGGCACTCCCCCAGGTAATCAACCAGCAACTCGCCCACCTCCTGCGGCTGGAAAGTGTGCAGATCCAGTTCATCGGTGATCGGGATGCGGATGGGGTCGTCGGCCATGGCAAAAGCGAAATTTCAAAATTACTTCCAACTTCCAAGCGCAAAACCCTGGGGGCAAAAATGGAAGTTTTAATTGGGGCGCGAATTCAGGCGCTTTTTGGGGTAAAAGCGCCAGTGGATGAGACTGGTTTTTTTACATACATATATATAAATATTTGCGCCTTTCCGTGGCGTTCTAAAATTACTTCCAACTTCACGACCCCGGGTTTTCAGCGTGGAAGTTGGAAGTGAAGTGTCATCCTGACTCAGCCGACGCCGCTTCGCACCACGGGAAGACCGGCGAGCTTCCACGAGTGATAGCCGCGATGCAGGTGCTGGATGTTCATAAAACCCTGCGTCTTCAGGATTGCCGCCGCCTTGCGACTGCGGAAACCGCCCGCGCAATAGACCAGCACGGGCTTTTCCCTGTCCAAGCCGGCGATCTTCCGCGCAAACGCCGCATCGCCGATCGAAAGGTGAATCGCACCGGGCAAGGCTCCGCTTCCGAACTCCGCGTCCGAACGCACGTCAAGAACCTGCGTGTCCGGATGCGCCTCGAGAAAGGCCTTGGCCTCCCGCGGACGCACATTCACGCACAGGCGCCCGGCTTCCGCCTTGAATAGCCGCTGATCCCAGCGTCCCTCGAAGACGTACCAACCGATGACGATGAGCGCGAGGATGGCAAGCGTCCAGATCATGGCTCCGTGATTTAC
>JAXMIV010000232.1:0-9311 GCA_034377045.1 Prosthecobacter sp.
CCTCCGAGGATGGATTGCTGGAAAAGGGCTGCGGCATCGCCCGCCGGCTTTATTCGAAATCCAATCACCCGAACATCAAGGCTGGCGACTTGTGCATTGCCCTGATCAAAGACATCGACATCGACGGCGAGCTCACTCAGGGCCTGTGTATCCTGAAGTCCGAAACGGTCGTGCCTTTCCTCAGCATTTCCACGCGCGATGGCGACCTGCAACTCTCCACGGAACAGGGCATCAATCCGGAAAAGATTGATAAAGGGTGTCTCATCATCAATCACTGGCCGAACAAAGGATACTATGTCCTCACCTTTGATCGCTCGGGCGCGGAGTCACGCTTTTGGGTGCGTGATTTTCTCGGCGTCTCCGCCGTCCCTGACGCCGCGTTTCTAACCAACACCTACGCCAAGATCGCCGTCTCCTGCATTGAAGAGGAAAACGACCCGGAGGATGACACTCCGCCCTGGGAAACCTGCACTGCCGCGCGCGGCGCGCTGGACTACTTTGAGGATCGCGAAAACTTCGATCTCAAAGAGTTTGAAAACGATGTGCTGAAGACCCCTGAAGCCGTCGCGAAATTTGCCGAACACCGTTCCCGAATCGAAGAGGAACAGGGTCAAGCTCTTGAAGAATCCTTCGAGATTTCCAAAAAGGATGTCACCAAGGCGAAGAAGCGCATCAGCGCGGTCCTCAAGCTCGACACCGGCGTCGAAATCCATGTCAAGTCCACCCTCTCCACCGAGCACGATCCCGTGCTGGAGCGCGGCTTTGATGAAAAGAAGGGCATGAAGTACATCAAGGTGTACTTCAACAAGGATCTCTCCGCCTCTTGAGTTTGCGGATGGTTTTTCCAATGCTAGCGTCGGCGCCATGTCTGCGCCCGACGCTCAGCCCACCCTCCAGGACATCCGGGCTGCCGCCTTGCGCATCGCCCCGCTGGCGCAGCGGACGCCGGTGCTGACCAGTCATCGATTGGATCAGATCTGCGGAGCTACCGTGTTCTTTAAGTGCGAGAACTTTCAGCGCACGGGCTCCTTCAAGATCCGCGGCGCCAGCAATGCGATCCTTTGCCTGGCCGATGATGAACTGCGCGGCGGCGTGGTGACCCACTCGTCCGGCAACCACGCCTCGGCGGTCGCCTGCGCGGCCCGCTACCGCGGCATCCCGGCGGCCATTGTCATACCCAGCAATACGCCCTTGGCCAAGCGTGAAACCGCCGCCGGATTCGGCGGTGAGATCCATCTTTGCGAGCCAACGCTGGCAGCCCGCCAGGCCATGGTGGACGCCATCCAAAAACGCACCGGCGCGGCGATGGTGCACCCTTATGACAATCCGTGGGTCATCGCCGGTCAGGGCACCGCGACGCTGGAATTGCTGGAGGACATCACCGATCTGGACGCCGTCGCCGCGCCCGTCAGCGGCGGTGGCCTGCTCTCGGGCACTGCCATCGCCGCCACCGGCCTCAGGTCGAGCATTGAGGTCTTCGGCGCTGAACCGGAACGTGCCGACGACGCCTGCCGCTCCTTTCGCTCCGGCAAACTCGAACCGCTGGTGAGTTCGGACACCATTGCCGACGGCCTGCGCGCCGCCCTCTGCCAGCGCACGCTCGATATCCTGCGAATGCACGTGACCGATGTGCTGACGGTCAGCGAAGCGCAGATCATCGAGGCCATGAAACTCATCTGGCGCTACCTGAAGATCGTCGTCGAGCCCTCGGGCGCCGTCCCCTTCGCGATGATTCTGGCCCACCGCGAACGCTTCGCCGGACGGCGCGTTGGCCTCATCATCTCCGGCGGCAATCTCGACCTCGACAAGCTGCCGTGGCAGACCTGATCCCCTCCGCAAAGATGGTTAGGGCTGGAGTGCATATCATTCCTTCTGCCCCCGGGTCTGATACGTCCGCGCGTGCTGGTGTGCGGGAATCGACATCGTGTAGGATTTGCCATCGGCACTGACAGAACACTTGATGTAATTTCCAAGGCAACTGTCGCCGAGGTCGCCTTGGTTGGCGATCAAGTCCATGGCGGTGTTGTTATCACGATCATTGCGCATGTTCTCGTGGACCTGATACATGGCATTGGCCGCGGGCGTGGGCTTGAGTGCGTCCAACGCCGTCTTGCTCGTGCCTTTGCGCGGGCCGTTGTTCATCACTGAAACCGTCGGCACCAACGCCTTGATCAGCAGGGGGTTGTTGCTCACGTCGAGGCCGTGATGATCCACCTGGTAGATGTCCACCTGACCCACCAGATTATGCGGACAAATCAGTTTCTCTTCCATGTTCCATGTTAGGTCGCCGCCATCAAAAAAACGGAACCCGCCGTATTCCAGCAGCAGCACCACACTGTTCGCATTGTCGGAAGGATCCACCGGTTTCGCGGGCACGCTGCCGCAGTCGGGATTGATCTGCATCTGATCCGGACGTGGACTGACAAACTTTTGGTTCGCGGCCAGGCAGCGCAAGGCAAGTTTCAGAGTGCCGGGCTGCTTGAGCGGGATTGAATCTCCCGCGGCGATCGTCACGCGTTTCCCCACCGGGGCGTTCCGATACGGCCGGCTGGACAGCACCCAGCGGGCTGCATTGCCGCCGTCCGGATTGGCATCCGTCAGACCCTTGTCGTAGAGCTTGCCAATAGGCATCAGTGCCGCCAGTTCCGCCAGTCCCCCAAAGTGGTCCACGTGAAAATGGGTGATGATCACATGATCGATCTGTTTCAGTCCCGCCACCTCTCTGGCCACCCGATGAATGCGCCAGGGATCGCGACCGCCCGGATTGCCGGTGTCGATGAGCACCGATTCACCTTCGGGTGTGACGATCAGCGTCGAACCACCGCCCTCCGAATCAATCCAGTAGATGTCGAGGGTCCGGGCTTCCGCGCCGTGCAGTTTTGGACTGAGGCAAAATAGACCAACCAGGAGGACGAGGGTGAGAGGAAGAGATTTCATAAGGGAATTGCGCGAAGCGTGAGGCAGGAACGAGGACGAAGCCGCGTTTGTTTCCAGATCACTCCAACTCATGACTCGATCTTTTTTCCTCAGAACCGCATGTGTGCTCGCTGCTTGTGCGTCAGGCAATGTAGCCGCCGAGATGTTCCCTGCCGACTCCCGGCAGTGGAGCCATAGCAAGTCAGCCGTGATTCTCTCCGACCTGTCCAAGGCGGAGCCCGCCGCCGCGCTCACCAAGGGCCAGCGTGAAAAGGGCAAGTGGAAGACCATTCCCTTTGCCACCGCCGGCATGAAAGGTTGGGCGCTTTCCGCCTACGCCTTCACGGGCGCGCCGACGATCCGAGTGCCGCTGGCGGCGCGCGGCTGGCATGCGGTATACCTCGGTGTATCGACGGTTTCCACCGGCTTCAAGGAGGCGAAGAATGGCGTCAAAGCGAAGCTCAGCACCGAGCCGTACTTCAAACGCATGGCGAACAATCTCGCGCTGCTGCCTAACCGCGTTGATGTCATCCAGGAACAGTTCATCAATGTGGCGAATCTTGACGGCCAGACTTTGGAGATCGCCCAGGCCCCCAATCTGCCGACCACCGTCTGCTACATCAAACTGGTGCCCTTGGATACGGACGAAGTCGCTGCGTGGTCCGCTCGCTACCCTGAGGCGGACAAGGCCACCCGCACCGCCATTGCCACGTTTGACGGTCATAGCTGGATCTGGCCTTATGAATGCCGTACCGAAGAGGATCTGCTGGCCAACTTTCGCGGCTATGAAAATTCGGATATCGGCAAGTGGTGGTTCCAGGTGCTGGGCGCGGATCTGGTCATTTATCCTTCCAAAGTGGGTCATATCCCCGGTGCTCACACCACAGACTTTCCGACTCGCGAACACGCTTCTTTCAACAACACGCTCAGGGAGTTGCACAAGGCCGGCATCAATCCCCTCAAGGTCGCCCGCGAAGCCGCCCGCGCACAAGGCGCCGAGTTCCACATCATGCTGCGCCCGGCGGGATGGAAGGCCGCCATTCCGTATGAAGAAACCTTTGACAGCCGGTTCTACGCCGCGCATCCGGAGTGGCATTGCGTGGACCGCGACGGCACTCCCACCATGCACATGAGCCACGCCTATCCCGAGGTACGCCGCCACCTGCTGGACATCTACCGCGAAACGCTGGAATTGCAGCCTGAAGGTGTCGGCTTTCTGTTCAATCGCGGCATGCCAATGATGTTGTGGGAGGAACCTTTCTGCGCGCGCTTCAAGGAAATGCATCATGCCGATGCCCGGCAGGTGCCGGAAGACGACCCACGCATCTATGCGACACGCGCCGCGATCATGACTGATTTCATGAAGGAAATCCGCGCCCTCCTCGATGAAACGGCCCGGGCCCAGGGCCACACTGAACGCTACAAAATCTCTCTCGGCACCTTCAGCAAAGAGAAGGATAACCAAAAGTTTGGTTTCGATCTCCCGCTGTGGATCAAGAATGGCCTCGTCGATGATCTGGGCGTGGCCTGGTTTGCGCATCACACCTCCTTCACTCAGCCGGACATGGCGTACTATTCCCAGATGACCAAAGGCACCAAGGTGGGCGTGTATCCGTTCATCATATCCTGGAAGTCCGGCCTGCCGCAGGATCTTTGCAAAAAAGTCGGCGCTTTTTATAAGGGCGGCGCAAGCGGCATCGCCATTTGGGATCCCTCTGTCGAGGCTGGCTGGACCGACAAACCGCACGGCAATCTCTTCGAAACCCTGAGCCGAGTGGGCCACCGCGACCTCATGGCCCGCTGGGCCAAGGAGGGCGTTCCCCTGCCCCTCTCGATCCCCCTTACACTCCTGGATGAAAATCACTACAGCCGCTGGTTTCCAACGACCGGGTTCTGAAGCCGCCTGGCCTCATCGGCCTGCCTTGATATCCACGCGAAACTTTTCGCCCCAAACCCCTCCGGACTGATGATAGTACACCACGAACTCATTGGGCCCCGTGGCCAGCAGAGCGGTATATGAGTCGCTGTTGGTGACCTGTCGGTGATCCTTCCAGGTCACGCCATTGTCCGTGGAAAACATGATCCATCCACCCGGTCGCGCATACGTGGCCGCCATGACCCCATTGCCCAAGGTCGCCAAATCTGGATTCACCCCGAAGGGCGCCACCTGCACGGGTGTGCTCCAGGTTTCGCCGTCATCGGCAGAGCGGGACAGGTACAGCGGTGTCGAATAGATCGGCGCGCTCCGCGTGCTGATTCTGCCGCCTGAGCGCATGAGACAAACGATGTCGCCATTCGGCGCCTGCGCCAGGTCAGCTTCGTTAAAGCCTTCTTGCGTGATGGCTGGCACTTCCAAATTTCCGGCGGTGCTCGCACTGTCGCCCTCATCGCGGCCCGCCATCCACCGGTTCGCCACCTGCCGTTCATTCCCCCAACTGCGGCCTCGGTCGCGCGAACGCACGACAATGACGCGCGACTTGTACATCTTGAATGAAGGCGGATAACCGCCGGCGCGATTGCTCTCCGTCTGGTCCTCCTTGCGGGTGCCGTACATCGTCGCCAGCAAGTCACCGTTGGCCAGTTCGATGAGACCGTGCTGAAGGATGAAGCCGGGACTGCCTCGGCCATTGTCGCCAATCAACATGACGGCATGCGGCGTGTCCAATCGTCCGCATTCCCTTGGCGCGGAGAGCCAGCCGTCCATGGAACGGCGTTGGTTCAAGTAATAGCCTTCTTTCGCGCCCACCAGATTCGGATGCTTCTGAAAAAAGGCCTCGTTTCCCGCAATGTTTCGCTTCATGCCCAACGAAGTTGCGGAGATGGTCAGAATCTCCCCGGTGCCACGCAACTGAATGGCGGCCTTTTCGCCCGCCGTCGCCGGCCCAAAGCAGTCCGCATCTTCAGCGGAGCCTTCCCGCCACGTCCACGTCTGCCCGTCATCCGTGGACCAAAGAGCCGCCGCCTTGCCTCCGTCCGCTTGATGTTCAGGGGACTTTTTGCCATCGACGACGGTGACGCGTGTACCATCCTTGCGGGTGAATTGAAACACCTGCGAGTCCCGCGCCACCTTCTTCGGCGGTGATCCTTGTTTGGCCTCCGCGGTATCCCTCGCCTCCACCCTGGCCACGGATTTGATTTCCAGGCGGCCGCTGATCACGGGCTGAAACGAGGGGCTGTCCCCACAAACGGCAACAGGCACCGCCAGCACCAGCATTAATCTTGGCATCGTGGTTCTCATGTGTAGGTCGCGGTTGTTACCATTCGCCGTCGCGCTTGAACTTCTCCCGGACGTTTTTGCTGAAGACGCCGATGGACGCCTCCAATTCCTCGACAATCTCCAGCGGATCACGGCCTGCCGAACTGCGCACGACGGGCATGACCGTGTTGCATTCATTGGCATCCATGAAGCGCGCGGCCTCCAGCAACCCTTCTTGTTCATCCGGCGGCAGCACCAGGAAACCGTGTTTGTCCGCGTGAATGAGATCCCCCGGAGAAACCTTGGTGCCAAACACTTCCACCTCGCAGTTCCACCGCACCGGCGTGGTGAAGGCGTGGCCGACGCAGAGCCGGCGCGCGAGTGACTTAAAGCCCGCATTGGTCATCTCATCCACATCACGAATGGCGCCGTCGGTGATCGTGCCGATGCAGCCCAGGGCACGGTGCGCATTGGCATTGACCTCACCCCAAAAGGCACCCAGGACATGCGGTTTGTCGAGATCCTGCACGATCACGATTTTTGGCCCCGGGATGCTGGCCACATAGCGGCGATATTCGACGCCGGCCTTGGGGTTCGCCTCGCGATGCGCCGGATTGCCGGGCTCAATGACGACGGTCACCGCGTACCCCACCATCGGCCCCATCTGCGGCATGAAGTCGCGGGTCTCTTCCCGACTAAACGCATCCTTACCCGGATTGCGTTTCGTGATCTGTTCCCAGCCGTTGTAGATCGTCGGTGTGTTCCAACGTTTGAGTTGCAGCAGTTCGGAGTGGGGGATGGGACGGGATAGGGAGTTCATCGGCTCAAGGAATACTTTCATTTTTCAGGCAACTTGCACGGCCTCTGGGCGCCGGTATTGCAGGGTGCCCGGAAAAGGAGGCGGTGGAGACAGCCAAATCGGTGGAACACCGGGCTTTTGGCCTTTCCGCCGATGGCACGCCGCCTGCGGAGCAGACCGCAACTCCTCCCACCTTAACTCATGAACTCCATCGTCTCCAACGCCCTCACGATCACCGCTCACTCGCTTGCTCAACCCATGCCGATGCCTCGGAACTTCCTTTTCATTCTGCCACACCGCGCCACGCCGGAAGATCACGCGCTGATCTTCACCATCGCGAGTAGCATGACGGGCCTTGGCTACGTTTATGTCGCCAGCGCCGATCAGGCGACCATGGAGGACAAGGGTCAGATTCGTTATCTGCCCTTTCGCACGGGTCAGTTTCCAAGCTTCGGGGTAATCAATGCGGTGTTCGTGCTGCGCGACCGCGAAGTCGCGACCGCTGCCCTCGCCGAATACCGCGGAGCTGAGGCGTTCCTGCTCGAACCCCGCAGCGATGTCCCCAACCACACGGCGCCCGCTTTTGCACGCAAGGTGCAGAACATCGGCGCCCTGATCAGCTTTCCAGCCTAGCCGGGAGGTCCAAGATTTTCCGCGACTGGCGCTCTGCTGGAGTTTGGCACCTCGGAGATTGTCTTCAGCAAGTTGCGGCGGGAGTTTTTGTCGCCCCGGAATGAGCCCCAATCCACCCTTGCGGAATGAGGGAAGCGGCGTTGCATAAGTCCATGTTTCCCTACGTCGCCCTCGCTGAAGATAGGTCCTGGCAGCCTGGTCCCTACGAGGGGGTCCAACTTAAGGTGCTGCACAAGAATGAGGCGACGGGCGGCGTGGTCGTGCTGCGCAAGTTTGAGGCTGGCAAGACCATCCCGGCGCATACCCACCCGAGCGCGAATGAATGGGCGTGGATTCTGTCGGGCGAATGGGAGGAGAACGAATCCAGCTATGTACCGGGGACACTCTTCTTCGCGCCCAAAGGAACTCAGCACGGACCGCATGTGGCCAAGACGGAAGTGATTAGCCTAACCATGTTTGATGGGCCGCTGACGATTGTGTGAGCCAGTCAGCCGTTTAATTCCTCCATCATCCGCCGGGCAAAAGTCGTGCCGATGGCGGTGTCTTCATGCTTGAAGTAAATGAACACCTCGCGCCATTGACGCTGCTGCCCACGCACAAACTTGGCCCACCGGGCGATGCCTGATGGCGTGTAGTCTTCCCGGCGCAAACGAAGATAACCGAAATCCGCCGTAGCCACCGCCGGTGTGGCGAGCTCTTCGTTTTCAGCGATGCAGAGAGCGACGTCTTTTGCCTTCAACACGCTGAAGACTTCATCGTCGAACCAGGAGGGATGGCGGAATTCAAAAGCGGCGCGCATGCCATCCGGCAGGGTCTCTAAAAAGTTACTCAAGAGCGATGCGTCTTTGGCAAAGGTGGGCGGAAGTTGAAAGAGAACCATTCCCCGTTTTTCCTTCATCGCTGCGATAGCGTTGCCTAACTCATCGAGGATTGCATCACAATCCCTGAGCTTGGCGAAATGGGTAATCCTTTGCGGAGCTTTGAAGCTGAACTTAAACTTCGGCGGCGTCGCCATTGCCCAAGCCGCGATGGTTTGCGCGCTCGGAATGCGCCGGAACGAGTAGTTGATTTCTGTGGTCGGGAACTGGGTGGCGTAAAAGGCCAGCATCTTGCCAACGGGTATCTTGTCCGGATAGAAGATGCCCTTCCAGGCAGGGTACTGAAATCCTGAGGTGCCGATCCAAGTTTTCATGCTGGCATGAAGGCCTGCGACCGCTTGCGCGTCAGCATAATTTCGTTGCCTTCTGAATCCACGCACATGGCCAGATGCGGCGGCTCACCGTTCTCGGGCTGGGGTTCGCGGACCAGTTGGCCGCCTGCCGCGACAATCTCCGCCGCTCCGGCGATGACGTCGGGCACTTGCAAGCTAAGGCCGGTCCAGGTGCGCCCGCCCTCGCCCCCACCATGGATGCCGATGATGCTGCCAGCGATGGCCACCTCACTGATGATCTCATTTTGTTTCAGCACAGTGCCACCGAAAACCTTCACATAGAAGGCCACGGCCCGGTTCATATCGACTGCCCAGATCACGTATTTGAGTCGCTCCACGTTCATGCTGTCTGCCATGCCATAGGACAGGCAATTAGGATAGAAAAACCGCTTTAGGGCGCCAATCTTCAGCCCGGGACGCGCCACGGATGAGGCAGGTGAAAGACCCCGGCTCCGCAGGGGGTAATATTTTGGCTGGCACGGCATTGGCTTCTCAAGGAAGTCTGCCGTGGCCAACGAAACCCCAATGACCCTCCGCTTCTGCCCCTCATTTTCCGC
>JAXMIV010000233.1:0-2860 GCA_034377045.1 Prosthecobacter sp.
GAAGGGTTTCCTTCCGAGGTGCTCATTCATGAAGTAAAGCGCTTCACGCCGAAACACGTCGGTGATGTAGGTTCCCTTGTCTTCCTGCGTGCGCACATTGCCGCGAAACAGCGACGGCACGCCATAACGCTCATGGGCGTAGTAGTCGATGCCGTTATTCCCGTGACCGTAGAAGAAATCAAAGCCGCGCTGCAGCGGCAGGTAGCGCTTCGCCTGACCCATGTCCCACTTGCCGACGCAACCCGTGGCATAACCCGCGCGCTTCAACATGTCCCCAATCGTCACCTCGCGCACATCCAACCCCAGCGTCATCTCTGGCGACACGGCGTACTCCTCCGCGCCGTAGCGATAGCCGAAATTCACCAGGTCATTGCGCACCATGTCATAGAGGCCGTTGCGTTGCGGATAGCGGCCGGTGAGAACGCTGCCCCGAGACGGCGTGCAGGCCGGCCAAGTCACATAATAACTCGTGCCCCGGACTCCCTCCGCCGCCAGTTTGTCCAGATTAGGCGTGATCAAGGGCTTGCTGCCAATGCAGCCGAGATCGGGATATCCCTGGTCATCGCTGATTATGAGGACGATGTTCGGAGCGGCAACCAGTGGCAGGACCGCAGCCAATGATACCGTCAGGCAAAGCAGAAGGCGGAGAGTCATGCCGGGTGAAACGTCAGCAGGAGACTGTTTCGTTCCGCAAATGCTCGATATCAGTACCTCGGCAGATTGCCGCCCAAAACGATGGCCCAACCAGACCTTAACACAATGCTCAACGAGCTCCTGCCCTTCGCGAAGCAGATGCTTACCCAAGCAGGCGAATTCTATCCGTTTGCCGCTTCGATGGCGTTGGATGGCAAGATCACAAGCATCGGGGCTACTTTCCCGGCGGCGTCCGGCCCTCACCGAAATACTTCTCGCTGCGATAGCGCAACCAGACTCGCAGTTCCTGCGGTATCTTACCCTTGGCGGCTTCGTCCAGGGTTGCATACAAGGCCAGCGCCTTCTCCCGCTCGCCGCGGCAGGCGCGATTGTTATGCGCGTCCCAGTAACTCCGCGCCACGCGGATGCGGCGGCAGGTCTCTTTGAGCAAAGCCTCTCCGGCAAGCGGCTTGGTCTGTTCGGTCTTCTTCTTCGCAGGCATGGGAAATGAACGTTGGCGGACTCGATATTGTTCTCGGCAGCGACGCCTCCGTTGCATATATTCGCGCCGATGGATCGCGCGACTCTTCTTTCCCAACTCGATGCGGCCGGGGAGCCGTTTGACATCGCCATTATTGGCGGTGGCGCGACGGGGCTGGGAGCAGCGGTGGATGCAGCTTCGCGGGGGCATTCGGTGGTTTTGGTTGAGCAGTCGGACCTTGCCAAGGGCACTTCCAGCCGCAGCACGAAGCTGGTGCATGGCGGCGTGCGCTATTTGAAGCAGGGCAATGTTTCGCTGGTACTGGAAGCGCTGCGTGAACGCGGCCTGCTGTGCCGGAATGCGCCGCATCTGGTGCACAGTCTGCCTTTCATCATTCCCAACTATCATTGGTGGGAGGGACCTTTTTATGGCGTCGGCCTGAAGGTCTATGATGCCCTGGCCGGCCAACTTGGCCTGGAGCCCTCGCGGGCGCTGACTCGTGAGGACATCCTGGAGCGGCTGCCGACGCTGGAGACGGAGCATCTCATCGGCGGAGTCATTTATCACGATGGCCAATTCGATGATTCGCGCCTCGCCATCAACCTGGCACAGACCGCGGTGGAGCATGGCGCCGTCGTGCTTAACTACATGCGCTGCACGGGACTCATGAAGGAGAAAGAGCACATCATCGGCGTGCTCGCGGATGATGTGGAAACGGGCCGGCGGCGGGAGATTCGGGCGCGCTGCATCATCAACGCCACCGGCGTTTTTGTCGATCAGGTGCGGCGCATGGACGAGGCCAAAGTCGAAGATTTGGTTAGTCCCAGCCAGGGCGTGCATCTGGTCCTGCCGCGCGAGTTCTTGCCTGGTGATTCGGCGATCATGATTCCGAAGACGGACGACGGCCGTGTGCTCTTCGCCGTACCGTGGCATGGCTGCGTGGTGGTCGGCACCACGGATACGCCGATGGATCACGCGGACCTGGAACCCCGCGCCAAGCCTGAGGAGATTCACTTTCTGTTGACGCACGCCGCGCGCTACCTGACGCGGGACCCGAAGCCGAAGGATGTGCTCGGCGTCTTCGCGGGATTGCGGCCTCTGGTGGCCACGAAGGGCGCGGGATCGACCGCGGCGCTGTCACGGGATCATACCATCGTCGTTTCGCCCGCCGGGCTGATCACCATCACCGGCGGCAAGTGGACCACGTACCGGCGCATGGCGGAGGATGTGGTGGATCATGCGGAGATGGTGGCCGGCATCGGCATGCATCCCTGCCGCACCCATGAATTGGCCGTGCATGGTGCCGGCACGCAGGTTCCGCCCGATGACCCGCTCACATTCTATGGCAGTGATGCCGCCCCGATTCGCGAGCTCATGCGAGTGCAGCCGGAGCTTGGCAAAGCCCTCCACTGCCGGCTCGGCCTGACTGGGGCCGAGGTGCTGTGGCATGTTCGTCATGAGATGGCTCGCACGGTGGAGGATGTGTTGGCGCGCCGCAGCCGCTGGCTGCTGCTCGACGCCCAGTCCAGCTTGGATGCCGCTCCCAGGGTCGCGGCTTTGATGGCCCCTGAACTGGGCTGGACGCCCGAAGGCACGCGTGTCCAGACCGAGCGATTCCAGCACCTCGCCTCAGGCTATCTCCTTGATGGCTGATCTTGCGTTTCAAGATTGACCGCGGGCCGGGTTGCATCTTCGCTGGACTTCGCACATGCAACCGCTCCACCACCTCCGCGCAGGCATCATCGG
>JAXMIV010000234.1:0-6753 GCA_034377045.1 Prosthecobacter sp.
CCGCATGGAGTTCCCCGAAGTCCCCGCCCATCTCAGCGATGACGAGTGGCCCTTCTGGGTGGACCTTAACCGCGTCATCTGCAAAGCCTGCGCGCCCGATCTCGGCGAACGCTTTCAGACCGCCGGGGAGTTTGCCGAAGCCCTGCAGCGCGTCGGCGAGAAGAGGCAGGAGAGCTTCGTCCGCCGCTTCAGCCGTGCGGCCGTGCTTACCGTGATCGGCTCCGCCATCGCCGGCGCCACCCTCAGTGGCATCAAGTACCAGGAGGAATGGGCTTCAAACCTGCCGTTGCCCGAGAAACCGGCGCCACTCCTGCCGCAGCCACCACGCAAGGGCAAGCCG
Source organism: Prosthecobacter sp. (assembly GCA_034377045.1). Taxonomy (GTDB): domain Bacteria; phylum Verrucomicrobiota; class Verrucomicrobiia; order Verrucomicrobiales; family Verrucomicrobiaceae; genus Prosthecobacter. The sequence continues at coordinate 341 of JAXMIV010000234.1, forward strand.
TGGCAAAACCGCTACGAACAGTGGTTCACCTTCGTCAAGGACCGCCACATCGCCGATCTGCCGGTGACCGCCCAGTTCTTCCGGACCTTCCTGGAAGCCACCGAACGTGCCGCGGAGTTTGGCGTGGAGACCTTCCAAACGCCTAACAAAACCTTCATCAATGCCGTCGTCGCACCGAAGGCGGATGCCGATGCCTTCTGCGCCTGGCTGACCGCTCGCGACCGCTTGAGTGGCAGGCTTGACATCGACCACGAGTACACCTGGCATCCGGCCTCGGTGAAACGCCCGCCCGCCAGCATCGCGCTGCATCCTGACTGGCAGGCCATTCGCTGCGAAATCGTAACCATTCACTATGGCCGCATCAATCTCTCCAGCACCCCCGTCGGCGCCGAGATCTATGAAGGTGAACGTTTGTTAGGCCGCACCCCCCTCGAATTGCCCAAAGTCCGCGCCGACAAGTTTGAATACGAAGTCCGCCTGCCGGGTTACCGTTCCGAGTTCGCCCGCGGCAACTTGAAGGAAGACCAGGCCATGAGTTTCAATCTCCGCCTGCGCGCCACCGGGGCGGTGGTTTTTGGCAAGCCGTGGGAAAACAGCCTCGCCATGAAGATGGCGCCGCTCGGTCGCGCCATGCTCGCCGCCATCGAAACCCGGCGTCGTGACTTCGCCGAATTCGCCCGCAGCACCAATCAGCCCCCCGTTGAAGGCCGCCTTCTCGATCAGGATGTGAATCTGCCCGTGACGCTGATCAATCGCGCCGAAGCTCAGCAGTTCTGCCGCTGGCTCACGGATCGCGAACGCGCCAAGGGCCTGCTGGAACCCGACCAGGAATATCGCCTGCCCACCGATGACGAATGGAGCATGGCGGCCTACCTGCCCCGCGAAAAAGGCGAAACCCCCGCCGAACGCAACCTGCGCATCGAAGGCATCTACCCCTGGGGCTTTACGCCCGTGCCGCTTCCACGCACCGGCAATTTCCTCGACAAAGCCGCCGACCCCACCGGCAAAAAATCCATCCTCGGTTACGATGACGGCGTCGCCGGCCTCGCCCCCGCCGCTTCCTTTCGTATGGACAGCCGCGGTCTCTACGACCTCTCCGGCAACGCCTGGGAATGGGTGTCCGACCAGTGGTCCACCGATGCCGCCGAAGGTGTCGTCCGCGGCGCCGCTTACACGACCATGGATCGCCAGGAGTTGCTCGCCTCGTTCCGCCGCAAAGTCCCCGTCGACGCAAGGCTTCCCGACGTCGGCTTCCGCATCGTACTCAGCATCGCTGAGCAAACCGCCAGGGTAGACGAGTAGGCCCCGCCCCCTTATTCGCATTCGGCATCACAGCTATGCCAAGACAGTATTGGGCGTTATGAGCCGAAGGCGGCGATGAATAGGCATCTCATTATGGAATACGATGCCCTCATCATTGGCGGTGGCCCCGCCGGCTCCAGTTCAGCGGCGATTCTCGCGGAATACGGCCGTCGTGTCCTCATCGTCGAGCGCGAAAAATTCCCGCGCTATCACATCGGCGAATCGCTCATCCCCTTCACCTTTCAGCCCCTGGAGCGCATCGGCATGCTGCCGAAGATGCGCGCCTCACACTTCGTGAAGAAGCACAGCGTCACCTTTGTCCAGCCGCATGGCAAACGTTCGCAGCCGTTCTACTTTCATACCCGCTACGACAAAGATACCGTCGCCCAGACCTGGCAGGTGCTGCGTTCCGAATTTGATCAGTTGCTGCTCGACAACGCCCGTGAAAAAGGCGCCGAAGTTCGCGAAGAAACCACCGTGCAGGAACTCCTCATGGAAGACGGCCGCGTGGCCGGCGCCAGAGTGACTAACAAAAAGGGAGAAACCTCCGCAATCCGCGCGCGCATCACCCTCGATTGCACCGGCAAGGAAGCCTTCACCTCCAACCGTCGCGGCTGGCGCGTCGGCGATCCTTGCCTGAACAAGGTGGCCGTCTGGACCTACTACAAAGGTTCGAAACGCGAGCCTGGAATCGACGAAGGCGCGACCACCGTCGCCTATGTGCCCGACAAAGGCTGGTTCTGGCACATCCCGCAGCATAACGACATGGTCAGCATCGGCATCGTCGCCGAAGGCAAGTACCTCAGCCGCGACGGCGTCCGTGATCCCAAGGCCATCTTCGATCGCGAGATCAACGAGAACCAGTGGGTCAAGGATCACCTCGCCGTCGGAGAGCAGGTCGGTGGTTATTTCATCACCAGCGAGTACTCGCGACATTCCCGTTACTGCGCCGCGCCGGGCCTCCTGCTCGCGGGAGATGCCCTGGCCTTCCTCGACCCCGTCTTCAGCAGCGGTGTCATGCTCGCCTTGAAAAGTGGCGTGATGGCTGGCGAAGAAGTCCACCTCGGCCTTCTTGATGGCGACCTTTCGCCCGCTCGTTTCAAACACTACGGCGCCACCATCCGCCAGGGAGTCGAGAACATGCGCAAGCTGGTCTATGCCTTCTATGATCCCGCCTTCTCTTTCCGCGAAGTCATCGAGAAATATCCCGATGCCAGCGGTGAGATCACCGATTGCCTTTCCGGTGATGTGAACAAGGACTTCACCCAGCTCTGGGATCGCATCCGCGAATTCGTGCCTCTGCCCGACGATCTGCCTTATGGCGAGCCCTTGCTTGAGGTGGAGCCCCCCTTGGCCGAGCGCTTCACCAGCCCAACCACAATCAGGAAAACGGCGATTCCCGCCACGCCCGCGATGTTGTGAACGAGCGACGGTGGAAACACCAGGATATAGCCCGCATCCTTGACCAACGCCGCAAAACTGGAGACGCAAAACGGCATCAAATAAAGCCGGAATACCACCCACGGGTCCAGCTTCCCGCGGCCGCCGCCCGCAGTCTGCGTGCTGATGACCAGCGCCGTCCCAATGATAGCGCTCAGGCCGATCGACGTCAGCCATATCCGCGGCCGCGCATCAAAGTGACTGACCACACTCACCGCATACCAAATTGCATAGCACCAAAGAATCGTGCGTCCTCGCGAAAGTTCGAGCAAATAACGATGCAGGCGTCCGGCGAAAGGCATTTCCTTCCAATGGGCCGTTTCCCTATATTTGCAATTTTCCGTTCAAAGTTTTCAGTCTGCCAGCGCCGGCGCCCCCCGCCGCGTACCTTGGCTCTCCTGAGCCGAGGCATTGGGTGATTGAGTGCCTCAGCGGTCATACGTCCCCGCTTCTGGAGAAGCAAGGTACACTCCCTGCTGCGTCCTTGGCTCTCCCTGCTCCACGCTCCATGTGCTCTCCTTCCCCAAGAAATCGCTGGCTGTAAGGGCGTTCTGCCTTAACCTATGCCCCCTTGATGCACACAGAGTATGACATCCAGTATGCCCTGGAAATGACCAAAGTTCTGCACGAACCCGATCGCCGGATTGATACTTTTGGCTCGACCCAATTTGAATTTCAGCTCGTCTCCGAATTGATGGACAGCGTCAATTCCACCCGCGTCCGCCAGGGCCGCATCGAGGCCGAAAAGCCTCTCATCATGCGGCCCGATCCCGCCTCCGTCGCCAATTTCGACTTCGAGGGCTTCGGCCCCGAGGCCCAGGCCTTTGGCGAATTCCTCAAGGACAACATCAACCGCCTCGCGGTCCTCAAATACGGGTTCAAGTTCCGCATGAACGAAATGACCGAGGAAATCGTCCACGAGCCCATGCCCGAAGTTTGCGGCAAGCTCCTGGAAGAACTCCGCATCTCCGGCAACCCCATGCGCGCCGTCATTGCCGGCGTCGATGACACCTGGGAAATCTGCCTTCTCAAATTCACCGTCGAAATGATTGAGAAGTCGCAGAAGATCAACCTCTTCGACTTCAAGCGCCGCGGTCTGCTCGGCTGACCTCCCGGCCGCACATTCATTCACGCCAGATGGCCAAGGCACAGCTCAAGCTTCTGCTCTTCCTCATCGTTCTGGGCATCACGCTCGGCTGCATGGCCACGGCCTACTACATCTATGCCAAGGTGTTGAAGCCCGAGACCCGGATTCAAAAGGAAATCGAAAGCATCAAAAAGACCGAGCACGTCATCGTCGATCCCGGCATCAAACGCTTCGATGCCGCCGCCGAACTCATCAAGCAGGGCCAGATCGAGGCCGGCCGCGAAGCCATGTACAAGCTGATCGCGCAATTCCCCGCCTCCCCCACCTGCATCGAGGCCAAGCGCATCATCGGCGAGATCAACATGGACATGCTCTTTTCGCCCAACCACAAGGTTGGCAAAAGAGATTACATCGTCCAGCCGGGGGATTCCCTCGCCCTCATCGCCTCCAAGCAGGGCACCAGCATGGACATGATCATCCGCCTCAATGGCCTCATGGGCACCACCCTTCAGCCCGGCGATCATCTCACTCTCGTGCCCTTGGAGTTTTCCGTCGTCGTCGACGTCTCCGCCAATACCGTCGAACTCCGCCGCATGGCGGCGGAAAAGGAATACTTCTTCAAAGAATACCGCGCCCTCGAGGTGCGCCTGCCGCCCGGTGTCAAGCCGCCCACCGAAATGGAAATCGGCGGCAAATCCGCCGTCGCCGATGGCAAACCCGTCCTTTCCTCCGATCCGCGCTATGTCGATGCCGAGAAATGGCTCTCCGGCTCGCGCTCCGGAGTTCTCATCCGCACCAAAACCCCCATCAAAGCCGTGCCCGTCCCCGAGCCCGCCAAAACCCCGGACCCGCAGCCCGGCATTCAGGCCGCGCCGGCCGAAGTCCCCCAGCAGGAGTCCGGCATCTTCCTGAGCCGCGAAGATCTCGAGGAACTATTTGCCTTGGTCCGCAAGGGCTCCAAGCTTGCCTTCAAACGCTAATCTTCAACCGTCCCCGCCTTTCCATGAAACAAGTCCTGCCCTTTGAAAAACCCGTGGTGAAGCTCCGTGAGGAGATCGAGGAGGCCAAAAAGAAACTTGCCGTCAAGCCCAGTGACAAACTCGCGGCGCAAATCGCCGACATGGAAAAAAAGGCTGACGCCCTGCTACGTGACATCCACACCAATCTCAATCCCTGGCAGCGCGTGCAAATCTCCCGCCACACCAACCGGCCCTTCATGCTCGATTACGTGAAGCTCTGCTGCGACGACTTCATCGAGATCCGCGGCGACCGCCACATCGGCGACGACCAGGCCATGCCCACCGGTTTCGCCACCTGGGGCGGCCGCAAGGTCGTCATCATCGGCCACCAAAAAGGCCGCGACACCAAGGAAAATCTCCTGCGCAACTTCGGCAGCGCCCATCCCGAAGGCTACCGCAAAGCCCTCCGCGCCATGCGCATGGCGGAAAAATTCAGCCTGCCCATCGTCACCCTCATCGACACCCCCGGCGCCTTCCCTGGCATCGGCGCAGAAGAACGCAACATCGCCGAAGCCATCGCCTTCAACCTCCGTGAAATGATGATGCTGCGCACCCCCATCGTCGCCGCCGTCATTGGCGAAGGCGGCTCCGGCGGCGCCCTCGGCATCGGCATCGCCGACCGTGTCCTCATCCTCGAAAACGCCTACTACTCCGTCATCAGCCCCGAAGGCTGCGCCGCCATCCTCTGGAAAAGCCGCGAGCACGCCCCCGAAGCCGCCAGCGCCCTCAAGCTCAGCGCCCAGGACCTCGAAAAACTCGGCATCATCGACACCATCGTCCCCGAGCCCCTCGGCGGCGCCCACAACGACCACGAAGCCACCGCCGCCTGCCTCAAGACCGCCGTCCTCGCCGCCCTCGCCGAAATCGAAAAGCTCCCCGCCGACCAGCTCCTCGAAAACCGCTACCAAAAATTCCGCGCCCTCGGCAAGTTCACCGAGAATTGATCCATCACCGGCGGCCGTCAGATCCTCCCGGAAGCGATGAGTGCCGACACCAAAAGCGGGCTGCATTCGCGAAACCGCTTTCGCACCCGCTACGACTTCCCGCAGCTCATCGCGCACAGTCCCGCGCTGGCCGCGTTTGTGAAGGCGAATGTCTATGGCGACGACAGCATCGACTATGCGGACCCGCAAGCGGTGAAGGCCCTGAATCAAGCGCTGCTGAAGCACGCGTATGGATTGCAGCACTGGGACATCCCGCCCGGTTATCTCTGCCCGCCCATCCCGGGCCGCAGTGATTACCTGCATCATCTGGCGGATCTGATTTCGCAACGCCATGGGCCGCAGGTGCGCGTGTTGGACATCGGCACCGGCGCCAACTGCATCTATCCGCTGATCGGCGCCAGCGAGTATGGCTGGAGCTTCGTCGGAACAGAAACGGATCCCTTGGCGCTGCGTTGGGCAAAGCAAAACATCGCCGGCAATCCCAGCGTCGCGGGATTGATCGAGTGTCGGCAGCAGAAGTCGGCCCTGCAGTGCTTTCACGGCATCATTCAGCCCGCAGAGCGTTTTGACCTAACCATGTGCAACCCGCCGTTTCATGCCTCGGCAGCCGAAGCCGCCGCG
>JAXMIV010000235.1:0-3641 GCA_034377045.1 Prosthecobacter sp.
CACTCGACCACCGATACGGCTTACAACGCGAATTGGGGTGAAGAAGATTATATGATTGCCGAATTCAACAAGATGAAGGTCAAGTTCGCGGACCAGGGCATCCCGGTCGTGCTGGGCGAATTCGGTGCGATCCGTCGCACAGCCTTGACTGCGCCGCACGATTTGCAACTGCACTTGAACTCGCGCGCCTATTTCCATCACTTTGCAAGCCGGCAGGCCGTAGCCCACGGCATGGTGCCTGTGTACTGGGATAATGGTTATACCGGCAACAACGGGTTTGCGGTCTTCGACCGCGCGAACTACACCGTGGTTGACCAGCAGACGATCAATGCACTGGTTCGCGGCGCGAACGGGCTGCCGCTCTAATCTGACCTGAACCGGCGATGCGGCCAGGTTGTGGGCCGTATCAATCAGAAAACAGGACAGCGCCGATCCCAAACGGGGTTGGCGTTCTATTGGCGCCCACACTGAAAGTACGCATAATTTATATTATGTTAAATGAAGTCCCATTCTAGTTTGTTCATGAAGGGTCCCCGAAGGGCCGATCATCCTTGTTCCGGCGCTTGGAAAATCCTGTTTTCGGCTCGATCAAGGTCGACTTGACGACCTCGGAAAGCACAATCTTCACCGTGTTTCCGCCACGCAGACTGTAGGGCGCGCATGACGTCGTCCTTCGACACCTCGCGCCGCACCGAATGAACTCACGCTTGTATATTCGGTTTCCGGATGAGCGCAGCGTGAGGACGACGTAGCGCGGCATCGCAAAAATGGAGCCGCAGCAATAAAATCGATTAGCGCTGCCCGCGTTCTCCGCACCCGCAGCACGCGCTGGCTGAGCATCTATGCATGATCAGCAGCAAGCTCAGGGCATCTTGCGCCGCGCCTTCCGGCGCAGCAGCAACATTGCTGCGAACGCGGCGCCGCTCAGCCACAAAGTACCCGGCTCCGGCACTTCGGCGGACTTCGGCACCTCCGCGCCGCTACTGCCAGGCAGTACGGGAGGCCCCAGCGGCGTGCCCGGGATGAGCGCTGTCGTTTCCTCCTCGGTTCCCGGCCCAGGTAAATCCAACGGCGTTTCATAGTGCGGCGACGATCCGGGAGGCGGTTCACCGCCGTCCTCTTCGCCGCCCGCCTCTTTGCCGCCCTCCTCTTTGCCGCCCTCCTCTTTGCCGCCCTCCTCTTTGCCGCCTTCCTGTTTTCCGCCTTCCCGTTCGCCACCTTCCTGTTCGCCCCCCTGGTCCGCGCCGGGCAGTGGCACCGATGGCGCGTCAGGAAGCTTGCCCGGCGATAGCGATCCGGGGTCCGTCATGGGAAGCTGATCCGCAGGCGGCAAGGCCGAATGATCCGGTCCGCCTGGCGATGTGAGCGATCCTCCAGGCTCGCCAGTGCTTCCGTCCGCCACGGGCGATGGCGCAGCGCCAGCCAGCGTTTCGCCCGCACTGCCGGGCGCAAAATCACCAGGCCCGAAAACGCCGCTCTCCATGGTCGCCGGACCGAACTGTCCTCCGAGTACGCTTGAGTTGGCGCCAAAGCCGCCGCCCGATGCAGACTGCCTGCCATCGCGGATCGATAACGTCGTGGCGACGGTCGGCGCGAAATTGGCGTCATGCGTGGACGCGAACAGCAGCCGGGGTTGACCGGACGGGCCGGTGCCGCCCTGGCCCAAACCGACCGGAGTGCCCAACAGAGCGCGCCCCTCCAACAAGCTAGCTGTTGCTTCGAACGCAGTGTTGAGTTCGTCCTCGCCAGGTCCGTCCGTTTCGGTCGGCAACTGAGGCAGGTCGGAAATCCGGTTGGCACAGCGCCCGCGCATTTCGTTCTGACCGTCTGAGAATAGCGTTTCGCCTGCGGCTAGCATGAGCTTCTTGGCAGTCCAGTACACCTGGTCGCCCTTGCGATATGACACGTACACGGCACGCGGCTTGCTGACGATCAGTGGCTCGGCCCTGTTCACGTGAAAGGAGGCGTAGTGCGCCGCCACCACTTTGTCTGTCCTGATCACCCGCGCCAGCTCATCCCGGTCGGATACACCGCCAGGAATGATCGAGTAGCGATAAATGGGCCGTGCTTTCGCCGCCGGTGGTGTGGACGGGTTCGGTGCGCCAGGCACAACCGCAGCCGTGACCGCCTCGCCAGCTTCAGCGGAGCGGATCAGCTCCGGCTCGCGCAGTAGCAATATCAGCACCGCACAAGCCGCGGCACCCAACATGGCCAGGGCCGCCAAGCGTTTCTTGATCTGCGATCCTCTGAAGAGGCGGCGCTTATATGCGGTGCGGTAGTCCATAGAATTCCAAAATTGGGGAATGAATTACATAATAGCATCGTTTCCATTGACAAATCTATATTTCTTCAAGGCAATTCGAACAAAGTGTTGCAAAAAACAACAGCAGGCGGGCTGCGTTTGAGCGAATGATGACAACGGCCGTTGTAGTTCGCGATCAGCACGTCCAGCAGTTCTTCCGCGTACTCATACTGAAGACTGGACGCCAGCGCGACCTTATCCGGATCGATACCTCTTTTGTCCTTCGGCTTTGCCCCTGTCGTGTTCGATAGTCTTTGAAACCCGCCGGACGACAGCGTCCGGAAGAATGCCTCGACGAAGGGACGGTAATCCTTGTTCCGGCGCTTGGAAAATCCGTTTTCGGCTCGACCAGGGTCGACCTAACGACTTCGGAAAGGGCAAGCTTTACTGTCTTGCAGGTTTCCGCCAGCGCCCCATCCACGCTCATCTCGTCCCAGCACAGCCCGGAAAATTCTGCTCCTTCCGCAGAGAGAAAGCCGGCGTCGTGCGCACAGGGCGTTTCGCTGAACGAGATTCTTCTGGGCTTCCACTGGGAGAGAGCAGACTGTAACGCCCGCATGACGTCGTCCTTTGACACCTCGCGCCGAAGGCTCAAGTGATAGCCCAGAACCAATCTGGAATACACATCAATGATGCCGATGACCCAGAGCCGATGGATGATCTGCTCATTGTGTCCTCCTTCGGGCAGTGGCAACGCTACACTGAACCGGCCGTCCAGCTTGTGAGCGTCCATTTCGGCGCGTTGAAGGAAGCGCTTTACTGGCCGGTCGACACCGTCACCGCTGGATAGCTTGGTGACCAGGTCCTTCCCGCCTTCAAGGCGCGCGGCGGCGCGAGGGTTTGCCTCAAGGGTCTCGTCGATAAAGCGGCAGATCGAGTTGTAGCCCAAGCTCTTGGTGTTGAAGGGCCAGGCGTGAATGTTCATAGCCGCGTTCGCGCAGCTGCCCAAGGAACCATGTGGTGTGATTTAGCCGTGTCCGCATTACTTCACCAAGTCTAGCCGTCGGCGGACTGCGAAGTATGCGTTCTTCGAACTCGCGGAAAAAGCATGTTTGTTCCTGCGGCGATCATTACTGAGGCGGAGGACGCAGATGGCCCAGGAACAAAGCTATGAAAACGAACGGTCCCAGAGCGCTCTTACCTAGAAGTTCGGACCAACGTTACCTAATTCTTGGGGCGATTCGATTTTTGACGTATGGGACGCTTCGTCCATACGAATAGAGGTAAGGCTACCGTAACGCATGCCGAAGCAGATTGGAAGCGGGAAGGCATCGGCATGGCCACTGCTCTTCAATTGTGGCAAAGCGCCTTTCTTGAAATCCAATCCGCCTCCATGCGC
>JAXMIV010000236.1:0-4363 GCA_034377045.1 Prosthecobacter sp.
ATGCGCCGCATGGCGACGGGTTGATTGTGGAACTGCTTGTTGGCATGCTGCCAGGGGTGCATGGCATCGCGTGGAAAGCTCGGCAGCTCCTTGTCCGCATAGTAGGCCGCGTGGCGATTGCGCGCGGGATTCAGCATGAGATTGCCGAGCGAATAAGGTCCGTTGTAGGCCAGGTAAAGGAAGAAGGGCTTCTCCTTGTTGGCCTCGATGAACTCAATGCCTTTGCGCGTCCACAGGTCGGTCGTGTAACCCGGTTCGATCCGTACCTTGCCGTCCTCAATGACTTCCTGGTCGTAAAATTCCTTGGTGGAACCGTCGGGTTTCGTGATCCAAAAAGAGAAACCTTCCGAAGGCGTGAGATTGGCGCCGAGGTGCCATTTGCCGCTGAGGCCGCAGACATAACCCGCATCTCGCAGCACTTCGCCGATGGAGGTAAACTCCTCGAGAGTATTGTAAGCTTGAGGCCCCATCATGAACTTAGGGTCCAGGAAGGAATGCACTCCGTGCTGGGATGGAATGAGCCCCGTCAGAAAGGTGGCGCGCGTCGGTGAGCACACGGGATTGCTGCTGAGCGCCCGGGTGAAGCGGATGCCCTCGGCTGCAAGGCGGTCGATGTTCGGCGTGCGAATGTCTTTGTTGCCATACGCGCCCAGCGTCCACGCGCCCTGGTTGTCGGTCAGGATGAACACGACGTTAGGCTGGCGTGCCTCAGCGCCGCTGGCAAGAAGGAGGAAGACAGCCAATTTCAACAAAAGCGATTTCATAAGATGGAGGCGCGCAGGCTGCCCGATAGCAGAAAGGACTTCACCGCCCGCAAGACCAAAGGAAACCACATGATGAACGTATGATCCGCGGGCAACACCAGGAAATCCTCCTGCCCCTCGACTCGGCCCGAAGCCACACTGACGATGCCGTCGGATTCGCGACCCAGGAGATGGTGGAATAGATGAATCTTGGGGCGATTGCCCATGATCACGGCTGTTTGGGCGGGTACCGGGCCCAGCCGGCGCGGCATGCTGTTCGCGTTCGTTTGCAACTCCATCACCACCGGTCCGAGAATCAGCCGAACCCACTGGTGATGCCCGATGTGGTCCATCACTTCACTGCCTTGATTCGGCGGCGCTAACATCACCGTGCGGCCCAAAGGGAAATGGGCATTACGTTCGGCCGCCCATTTTCGAAAGACAATGCCGCCCAGCGAATGCGTGACGAAATGCACGCGGATTCCCGGAGTCAGAACGAGAGCATCAAGCGCGGGCTGCAACCAATCCCGGACCGCGTCGGCGACGGAAACGCGCATGGATGGATAGCCCACATTCACCACCCGGTAACCGGCGCGGCGCAACCAGTACTGCATGCCGAACAAACTGCGGCGGCTGCGGCCCAGGCCATGGATGAGAACCACGTAGTCCTTCGGCAGGCTTGATTCCATGCGGCATCCTCCACCGAAGTGGGGTGAAACTCAATGGCCGTTTTCTTCAGCGATCAGTTTCAAGTAATGCGCCAGATCACCCTCTGAGAAGCAACAGAAAATCACCTCCTCCAGCACTTGCGCTGGCTTCAGCGCCTCTTTGACCGTATTCACCGCAATGGCTGCCGCTCGGTCCGGCGGAAAATGATACACGCCGGTGCTGATGCAGGGAAAGGCGATGCTTTTCAAGCCATGTTCGACCGCGAGTTGCAGGCAATGGCGGTAGCAAGACGCGAGCAGGTCTTCTTCATTTCGCGATCCGCCCTGCCAGACAGGGCCGGCGGTGTGGATGACATGGCGCGCCTTCAGGCGATAGCCACGGGTGATCTTCGCCTCGCCGGTCCGGCATCCGTGAAGCGTGCGGCATTCTTCCAAGAGTTCGGGCCCGGCGGCGCGGTGAATGGCGCCGTCAACGCCGCCGCCGCCCAGCAGGGAGGTGTTGGCGGCATTGACGATCGCATCGACATCCAGCGTCGTGATGTCGGCGCGGACCGCGGTGAGCCGGGCTGGCATGGCCTAACTCAATGATTGAACAGGAAGGCGGGTGAATTGATCAACGCCCAGGCGAGATCCTGCGCGGCGGTGAGACGTTTGTCGACAAGCTGCTTCTCACTGAGCGCGGAGTCGCGGCGGAGTTGGACAAGGTTCGGATCGATGACAACCGGCTTCATGGCGTCCGTGAGTTTGGCCTTCAATGCCACCAATTGCGGATCGACAGGCAGCGGTTTGCGCGAGGCGGCGAGAGCCTTCTTCGTGGTTTGATAGTCCCGGTCCTGCTCCAGAAAGTGCTGGGCCAAGACGGTCTTCTGTTCCTGGGTGCGCTTCGCCTCTGGCGTCTTGATCGCTTCCGCCACCGCCTTCGGCGCGCCGAACCGCACCAGCGGGTTGGTGGTCACCCACAGACGGAACTTGCCGAGGACAAATTTGCCGTTCTGGAAGGGCTGATTCAGTGTGAAGTTCAACTGCGCGCCGCCTTCGTAGGCGATGGGCTTGGCGAACTCAAAGGTGGCTTCATGCCGGAACCCGCCCTGTGGCGAGACGGCCCAACCGCGATCGCGATTGCCCTTTTTCAACGCCTCGGTGACGGCAAAGTTGTCCTGGGCAAAATCGGCCTTGGGGTTGCGCAGAGTCTGCTCCTCACCACCGCGGCGGCTGCGTTTGGCGTCGATGGGATCGGCGCGAACGGTCAGCTCGCTAATGACGAAGTTGCCATCAGGAGCGAGGCCGGGGCCGTTGCTCGGCAGGCGTTCATCCGGCAGCACTTCCAGCTTGAAGCCGGTGATGCCAGTAAGCGGCGTCTTGGCGCGCAGGTTGTAGTTGCCACTGGCGATCCGGCCTTCCGGCAGCGGGGTGGCGAGCAGGGAGCCATCCGGTTGTTTCTCGAGCTTTTCGACGCCGGCGACGCGCACCACCGCAAGATCCAATGGCACCCACTCGGTGGTAAGATCGACGTACTCCTCCCACTTCGGCTGAGTTTTCGGCGCTGCGGCAGCGGCTGCCTTGACTGAGGCTTCGGCTTTCTCAATCGCGGCCAGACGGGCGTCTTCCTTCTTCTTCACGTCGGGAGCGACTTTCGCCTTGTAAGCCTCAAGCTCCGCGTTGGTGCTGGCGATCACGGCGAGGCGATCCGTCTGGGCTTTGACAATGGTGGGCTTCAATTCAGCTTCCCTGGCCTGCCAGGCGGCGGCCAGTTGCTTATGCTCGGCATCCATGCCGGCCATCGATGCAAGACTGGCATCGATCTCCTTGGCGGTGGGCTGACGGTTCAGGATGCGAATAAAGATCTCCGCCACCAGTTTGCGATCGTCTTTCACCTCGGCGGTCAGCTTGGCGATGGCGTTCGTCGGGTCGCTGATCGCGTCGCCAACGGTGGGGCCGCTCATGAGGGCCATGACGGGGCCGAGATTGACCTCGTTGCTGCGCTCGCATTCACAGACACTTTCCCGGGCCGGCTTGCCAAAGTTTGCGAGGAAGCCGTCCGGCAGTTTTACCGAAGCATCGGCCAGCGCCGCGGCGCGGGTTCCCTTGGGAACGCCGGGAATGTTCGGCATGGAACCGGTGACTGCGAAGACGGAATCAAAGAGTACTTCGGCGGGGAGACGGCGGGCCTTGGCGTGGCTGTAGTTGATTTTGTCGTCTTCGTTCCACTTGTTGGTGGCGAGACCGATCTGATAGGTGCGGCTCTGCGCGACGAGCTTCATGACGTGGCGGACATTGAAGCCACTCTGGATGAACTCATTGGTTAGGTATTGGAGCAGCTCCGGATTGCTTGGCGGATTGCCCGCGCGGATGTCGTCGAGCGGCTCGATCACGCCGGTGCCGGTGAGGTAGCCCCAGATGCGGTTGGCATAGCTCATGGCAAAGTAGTCGTTCTGGGCGCTCGTCATCCACGTGGCGAATTGCTCGCGCCGGCTGGTGGCGGTCTGACTGACGAGTTCTTTGTCGTAGGGGACGAGTGGCGGAGCCGGTTTGTTCGTGCGCAGGTGCAGTTGCTCGCCATCCTTCTTGTCGCCGACAATCTCATAGAGTGGCTTGGCGCCTTCGACAGCAGTGCCGCCGATGGTTTTGCCCGCGCTGGCGGGATCCGTCTTCATGTCCACCTGGGCAAAGAAAGCGGCCGTTTGATAGTACTGGTCCATGGTCCAGCGCTCAAAGGGATGATCGTGGCACTTGTTGCAGTTGAAGCGGGTGGCGAGGAAGAGGTGGGTGGTGTTTTCCAGCATCTCTTCCGAGGTGCGAACGGTCTTGTAGTAGGCCGCCGGCGGATTGTCCTTGTTTGACCCTGTGGCCGTCATGATGCGATAGGCCATCCGGTCATACGGGGTGGTGTTGGCGACCTGCTCCTTGATCCATTCACGCAGGCCCTTGGCGCCTTCATCGCCGAGGAATTTG
>JAXMIV010000237.1:0-4920 GCA_034377045.1 Prosthecobacter sp.
CATTGTGACAAACGCGGGCGGTCCGGCGGCGCTCGCCACTGACATGCTGGTCACCTCCGGTGGCAAAGTGGCAGCGTTCACGCCTGAAACACTGGCGGCGCTCGATCAATTGCTGCCGGCGGCCTGGAGCCACGGCAATCCGGTCGATATCCTTGGTCCCGCCAGCGCGGACATGTATGCCGGTACCATTGACATTGTGCTGCGAGATCCCAGCACCGATGGCTTGCTGGTTGTGCTCACCCCGCAGGCCATGACCGAGATCGATCGGACAGCAGATCTTCTGTGCAGGCTTGCACAATCTTCGGCAAAGCCAGTGCTCGCCAGTTGGATGGGAGGTGCCTCCCTGGACGCCGCCCGCGCCACTTTGAATGCCGCGGGAGTGCCGACTTATGATTATCCCGATGCCGCCGCGCGTGCTTTCACACTCATGTGGCAGCACAGTGATCGACTCCGCATGCTCTACGAACGGCCTGCGCTGCCGCACACCGATGGGGGCATCGGCTGTGGAAGCCAGGCGGCTGCTGAGATCGTCTCAGCGGTGCGCAGCGCTGGACGCGTGCTGCTGACGGAGGTGGAGTCAAAACAGGTTCTCGCGGCTTATGGAATTCCAACGGTGGAGACTCTCACTGCTCACAACGAGGAGCAAGCCGTCGGACATGCCGAGGCACTGGGATACCCCGTCGTGCTCAAGGTACTTTCTGAAACCATCACTCATAAGTCTGATGTCGGCGGCGTCTGCCTGGACGTGCATGACGCAGCCGCGGTCCGCCGTGCCTGGCATGCCATTCAGGCATCCGTATCTGAAAAGGCCGGTGCGTCACAGTTCCTCGGCGTCACGGTGCAGCCGATGGCGCCACGCGGCGGGATTGAACTCATTCTCGGTAGCAGCATTGATCCGCAGTTCGGCCCCGTGCTGCTTTTTGGGGCTGGTGGTGAATGGGTCGAGGTAATGAAAGACCGTGCCCTCGGCTTCCCGCCGCTCACCGCCACCCTCGCACATCGTCTCATGGAGGAGACGCGAATCTACCATGCGCTGACGGGTGTGCGCGGGCACGAATCCGTGGACCTCGATTCACTCGCGCAACTCCTCGTCTCCTTCAGCCATCTGGTTGCGGAGCAGCGATGGATTGCCGAGATCGACATTAATCCGTTGGTGGTCAGGGCAGGGCAATTTCTAGCGCTAGATGCACGCATTGTGCTGCACCCACGCGACCTCGATCAGCATCACCTGCCGCGCCTGGCCATCCGCCCCTATCCCGCCGAATACGTCAGTCACATCCGCCTGGACAGCGGTGCTCAAATCCTTCTTCGTCCGATTCGACCTGAAGATGAAATGATGCTGATCGCGTTTCACTCGGCGCTTTCCGAACAGACTGTGCGCTTTCGCTATTGCGGTCAGATTTCCCTGCAAGCTCGCACCGACCATGACCGGCTCGTCCGCATCTGCTTTTCAGACTACGACCGCGAACTCGTCCTCGTCGCCGAGCATGGAAACGGCACTACGCGGGAACTGGTTGGCGTTGGCCGGCTCAATCGCCTTCACGGATCCAATGAAGCTGAATTCGCGGTGGTCGTGTCGGACGAGTGGCAGGGTCAGGGGCTCGGCACGCGCTTGATGGCGTCACTCATTGACATTGGGCGTGCGGAGAACCTGCAACAAATCAGCGGGATAATCCTTGCCGACAATGCCGTGATGCTCCGCATCTGCCGCCGACTAGGTTTTCGCATTGATCGGGAATCTGAAGCCGGTGACTTCATCGCCAAGCTAATATTGTGAGGAGCGCAATCATCAGGTCGTCGGTTCAAATCCGACTCCCGGCTCTAGGAAGCCCCGGCGGCCTTCATTGTACCCTCGCGGCGCCTGCCAACTGCTTGATCTGGGGGATGTCGAAGGCCTCGAAGAGGCCGAAACAGAAGAATTCGGGCTTATCCATCACGGTCCAATTGCCGTCGATGACTTCGCGAAAGCTGCCGATGGCCTGCCCGAGGCGGGCTTTGCTGATCGCGCGGGTTTCCAGGGCGGTGGCGACCATGGCAAAGGTGCTGCTGCGCGGACCGATGGCCTGCACAGCGACAGGACCGCCTTTGAACTGTTCCTGCGCCCAGCGTGCGGCACCGGCGACCTGGGTGGCCTGAATGCCGAGCGGCCGATCGCCAACCGCCGCGACCAGCAGTGCATACAAATAGTCACGCTGGGCGATTTTCGATTCGCCAAAATAAAAGGGATCGATGGCGAGCACACGCTGCCCGGCTGCCAGCAGGGCTTCGACTTGGGAGGTGGCGCTTTTCCTGCCATTATCGCTCACGAGCAGGACCGTCCCTTTGGGTTCGCCACGCACCAGTTCCACGGCGGGCACTGTCCAGGTGTCGTCGATCCGGAGTTTCCAGAAGGTCGCCTTCACGTCGCCACGGGTTTCAGTTCCCATCTCCCGCGCCGTCACCGCGCCTGCCTTGAATTTCACCAAATCGGCGAGTTTGGCCCTTGCGGCATCGGCGCCCAGTTTGAATTCATGCGGCAGGGTTCGGCTGAGTTCGCTCGCAAGCGCGTGGAAGTCGCGGTTCTCCGCGGGCATCGGCACGTTCAATTGCTCAGCGGTTTTGACCTCGCTCTCCGCGGGAATTTCCTTCGCGTTGTATTGCTTGTTGTTAGGAAAAAACTCAGCGCCGACGATGCTGTAAAAGGCCTGGCGGTTGTCCACTTCGTAATTGTGCGTGCCAGGGTCGTAATTGACGTGCGTTCGCAGGCGCGCGGCCTGGCCGTAAAGCGCGAACATCGGTTCAGCGGCTTCCTGCAGCGGCGCCAGCGCGTGATCGGAAGCAAAGCAGCAGTTGTCTTTCACATTGAAGGTGAGAAGCGCCGCGCGGCCGGCCAGCATGGCGGTCAGGTGCGCGTAATCGGCGACGGTGGCCAGGTCATTGGGCGTTTGCTCGGAATCACCCAGGTCCGTGGGGAATCTTGCGCGGGTGCGGAAACTGGAATAACCGGCCACGGGATTGCATAGCGTCACCCGTGTGTCGAGGGAGCTGATGATGATCGTCTGCCAGCCGCCGCCGGAAAGGCCGCTAACGCCCACCCGCTTCGAGTCGGCGTAAGGCAGTGCGAGCAAAATGTCCAAACCACGCGACATCGCCAAATAGAACGGAGCGAGCCCGCTGGCGCCGCAGAGATCGATTTGATTCATGCGATAGTGCGTGAAGCCGTCGGTGCGAAGCTGGCCCATGCCTAACCATTCGACGTTCAGGCAGGCGATGCCGCGCTTGGCCAGGTTGATGCAGCGAATCTGTTTGTAAGGCGCGGCCTTGCCCACCGCATCATGGCCGTTGACCGCGAGGTATACGGGAATGCGGCCCTCATGGTGGTCAGGTTCATAGAGCAGCGCGGGAATCCACAGGCCAGGCAGCGCCTCGTATCGCAGTTTCTTGATTTGATAACCCGGCCCGCCAGGGATGGCGTCGAGCCACTCCACCTGGGTCTTCGCGTCCCGCCATTGCCGGCCGGCGTCACCACGGAAGACAATTTTGTCGAGCACGTCGGCGCGGGTTTTGTCCGCAAAGGTTTGCCACTCCGTCAATGATTTTACCTTCGGCATCAACGGCACCCTGGCCTCCGTGAAGTCCTGCACTTCGGTGAGCGGGAGATTGGGGTCAATGATCGGATGCGCGAGCAGCGCGGTGATCTCGGGCGAAGGCGACGAGGTCTCGGCACCCTTGAAAGCAAAGGGATTGCCACCGAGGATCTGATCGGAGGTGATGGTCGGACAGATGACCTTCTCCACATACTCCACGAATAATGCCGTGCCGCGATGATGCGTCACATAGGGCCAGCGCGCCGGATTGTACATCGTGTCGGTCATGTCGCGCATCAGCGCCACCTGCTTGCCGTTTTGCGCCATCTGGCGCAAACCGAAGGGCCGGCCGCTGACGCACATGTTGAGGTGCACGCCCATGAGGATGACGTTGGTGATGCCGCGCTGCTCCAGGAGATTCCATATCTCGACGCCGGAATCGCTGATCGCATCGGTATCATGAATCTTGAGCACATCGATCTGCCGCGTCCACGGCCGGCGCGGATTCAGGCCCTTGGCGGCCAGTTGCTCCGCCCAGAGTTTGTGCTCTTCGGCATTGTCGTCTTCACCGCCGTCCGTTTGATCCAGCGGATATTGGACCTTGTCCTCGGCAGGGATCTTTTTGCACCAGTTGGCGATGTCTGCCGGCAGGTTGGCCGCCTTGGGCGCGGCCTTGGCACGGACGCGTCCCGGATGGTTCTCATAAGGCGCCATGCAACTGCTGGGCGCATGGATGATCAGCACGCCCTGGCCGCGGGCCTTTTCGAGAACGTCGTTCATGCGCGGCGCCATCTCCTGCTCACGGCCGACCGCATTCTTGCAGTGATGCAGATCCCACATGTCACAGACAATGATGGCCGTCTTCGCGCAGTCCCAAGCCGCAGGCTTTGTGGTTGCCTTGGACTCGCCCTTGCCTTCGACGCGGCTTTGCAAGGTGAGTTTCAAGTCAGCGCCGTGAGCGGCGATGGCCACGGACCAAAGGAGAAGAGCGGAGATGGCGAAGCGATGGCGTTTCATGAGAGGATTCCACGGATGACCTTGGCGCCTTCGACACCTGAAAGGCGCGCGTCGAGACCCTGGAACTTGAAGCTGAAAGCCTCGTGCTGAATGCCGAGTTGGTGCAGCATGGTAGCGTGGAGATCGTGGACCGTGGTGATTTTTTCCGCGGCGGCATAACCCAGGTCGTCGGTGGCTCCGTAAACCAAACCGCGCTGAATGCCTGCGCCGGTGAGCCAGATGGACATGGCCTTGTTATGATGGTCTCTGCCCACCGCGCCCTTGTTGCTCTGGGACATCGGCGTGCGGCCGAACTCGCCGGCCCAGACGACGAGGGTATCTTCCAGCATGCCGCGCT
>JAXMIV010000238.1:0-9875 GCA_034377045.1 Prosthecobacter sp.
CGAGCAGGGCGTGCTTCAGCGTGCGCGTCGCATCACCGTAGCTCTGCACGGCGATGTAGATGATGCCGCCCTGCACCACGGGCGAGGTCATGATGGTGCGCACGAGCGTATTGCAGGTCCACAATTCCTTGCCGGTAGCGGGATCATAGCCCTTGAGTTTGCCGCTGCCGGCAATCACCAGATCCGTGCGGCCGTTGGCTTCGCAAAGCACCGGCGTGGCATAACCGGCCAGCATTTCCTGGCGCGGCGTCTTCCAGCGTTCCTTGCCGGTCTTGGCATCGACAGCGACCACGAAGGGCGTGAGATCGTCATCCATGCAGAAGAAAACCAGCCCATTATGGACAATGGGCGAGGCCGCGGCGCCCCAATCCATGAGGTAGGCGGGTTTCGGCATGGCATAACGCCAGCTTTCCGTGCCGGTGGCCGCATCAAAGGCGATCAGGCCCACCGTGCTGAAGTAAACATAGACCCGCTCCGCATCCGCGGCGGGCGTGGACGAGGCATGGCTGTTCGGCGGCGTGATCCGGGGCAGCGGACCCGTCGCGAACTCGCGTTTCCAGAGCTCGCGGCCACCCGCCGCATCCAGGGCGATCACCGCGCACTTTTGCTCATCCACCATCGCCGTGGTGAAGACGCGGCCCTTCATGATGATCGGCGAGCCGATGCCTTCGCCCACCTTCACCCGCCAGGCCACCTTGCTGTCGCTGGAGAATTCCGCCGGCACACCTTTGCCGGTCGAGACACCGCTCGCGTTGCGGCCCCGGAACTGCGGCCAGTCCTCCGCATGAACAAAAAGCGTGGCGGCTAGCAGCAGGATGATGAAGGATCTCATGGAAAGGCAATCGCGGTTCGGGCAACTACATACGGCGCACTTTGCCCAGTCCCAGCAGAGGGGCGAGGAAATCCCCTTTTCTTTCCGGTCCCCCTTGGCATGGTCGTTGCCTTTTCTCCCGCGACATGCTTCCCGACATCACCACCGTCGCCCGGTCCCTGGGCATTTCTGAAGATCATCTCTGCCTCTATGGGCGTGACAAGGCGAAGGTCTCGTTGGCGGCCCTGGAGGATCGGCCGGCGCAGGGCAAGCTGATCCTGGTCTCCGCCATCACCCCCACCCCGGCCGGCGAAGGCAAGACCACCGTCTCCATCGGGCTGGCCCAGGGACTGCAGAAGATCGGCAAGAAGGTGGCCCTGGCGCTGCGGCAGCCTTCGATGGGGCCGGTTTTCGGGCGCAAAGGCGGCGCGACCGGCGGCGGGCGCAGCACGGTGCAGCCGTCTGAGTCGATCAACCTGCATTTTACCGGCGATTTCCACGCCATCACCAGCGCGCATAACCTGCTCGCCGCGGTGATCGACAATCAGCTCTTCCATCAGCAGACGCCGCTGCACGCCGCGGGCGCGTTGTGGAAACGGGTTCTCGATGTCAATGACCGCTCCCTGCGCCGCATTCGTGTCAACACCGACACCGTGGCGGAACGCGCAAGCGGCTTCGACATCACCGCGGCATCCGAGATCATGGCCATCCTCTGCCTGGCGGAATCCCTGGCGGATCTGCGGGCGCGGCTGGATCGCATCGTCGTGGGCTTCACGGATGAAGGCAAGCCGGTCTATGCCCGTGAGTTTCGCATCACCGGCGCGCTGATGGCCCTGCTGCGGGATGCGTTGTTGCCCAATCTGGTCCAATCCGTCGAAGGCGTGCCGGCCTTTCTGCATGGCGGCCCATTCGCCAACATCGCCCACGGCTGCAATTCCGTGCTGGCCACCCGCATGGCGCTGGCGCATGCGGACTTTGCGGTGACGGAGGCGGGCTTTGCCTTTGATCTCGGCGGGGAAAAGTTCATGCACATCAAGTGCCGCCAGTCCGGCCTGGCCCCGGAGGCCATTGTTCTGGTGGCGACCGTGCGGGCCCTGAAGATGCATGGCGGCGCCACGCTCGACACGCTGACGTTTCCGGACCCGGAAGCGCTTTCGCATGGGTTGGAAAATCTCGCGGCGCATCTGGAGAGCGCCCGGCAGTTTGGGCGGCCGGTGATCGTGGCGGTGAATCGCTTTGCCTCGGATCACCCGGAAGAGCTGGAGCTCATCCATGCCTTCTGCCATGCGCATGGGGTTCCTTGCTCGACTGCGGATGTCTTCGGACACGGCGGCGAGGGGGCCATAGAATTGGCGGAGACGGTGCTGGCCTCGCTGCCGCCGCACACTCAATCCTTGCCGTTCCTTTACGAACTCTCAGCCTCGGTGGAACAAAAGCTCCACGCCGTCGCCACCCGGATCTATGGGGCCGACGGGGTGACCCTGACGGAGGAGGCCAAAGCCAAGCACGCGTTGTTTGAGCGCAGCGGCTTCGGCCATCTGCCCCTGTGCATGGCAAAAACCCAGAACTCGCTTTCGGATGACAGCAGCAAACTGGGGCGTCCGCGCGGCTTTCACATCACGGTGCGGGATTTCGAAATTGCCAACGGCGCCGGCTTTCTGGTCGCCCTCACCGGCAAAATGCTGCGCATGCCCGCCCTGCCCAAAGTTCCCGCCGCGGAAATCATTCAAGTCACGGCGGATGGCGTCATCCAGGGAATCTAGGTTCGCAAGCTGAGCTAGGACCCTGATGAAAAGCGGGTGCCGCAGCGAAGCCATGGGTGGACAACGTTCAGCGGTAGGCGTCCTTCCGGTGCTTGATGGCAAAGACAGTCACGATTTTTTGCGAATCGTCGATTTCGTACAAGATTCGGTAGTCACCGCTGCGGACACGGTACGAGTTCTCGCTCCCTTTGAGTTTTATCCCTCCCAATGGTTTTGGCTCAGTCGCGAGAGCCCTTAGGCGTGGCTCGATTTGGCGAAAGATGTGCTTCGGCAGGGCTTCAAGGTCCTTCTTTGCGTCCCTTAGAAATCGTACGTCGAAGGCCATTATTTGCGGCCAAAGACTTCGTCGAGAGAGTAGGTTTCTTGGCCGCGACGCGATTCCATTAAAGCCAGATCAGCAGCATCTTCGGCCAAACTATCTTCGCTTTTTACGCAAGACGTGGCCTCCACATGGAACCAGTTCCACGGCAAAAGTTTGGCGAGTAACGCACCCATATTTGAATCAAGATTCCAGCGATCCTTCGCGGGGAGCGTATCGCACATTGGGCGACTTCTCAATCAATAAAGTTCTCAATTCCAATACAACCTGCGTGGGGGATATGCCGAAAAGCGACACTTCTTATTGCACCACCCCGCCTCCCGTTTAGAAAGCCGCGCGTGAAAAAAGCATTCGTACTGGGCGCTGGAGTCGGGGAGCGGTTGCGGCCGTTGACCGATCAACTGCCCAAACCCCTCATCCCGGTCTTCCACAGGCCACTGATCACCTATGCCTTCGACCACCTCATCGCGGCGGGAGTGGAGGAGCTGATCGTCAATACCCACCACCTGCCGGAGGCCTACGCCCGGGCGTTTCCGGAGGCCCGCTACCGCGGTTTGCCGGTGCATTTCCGCCATGAAAGTCCCGTGCGCCTGGAAACCGCCGGCGGCATCGCCAACGTCCGGGACCTGCTCGGCGACGAGCCTTTCCTCGTCTATAACGGCGATGTCCTGACCGATTTGCCCTTGGAGTCACTGCTCCGCACCCACCAGGAACGCGGCAATGTGGTGACTTTGGCCCTTCGCAGCGCCGGCCCGGCCCTGCACATCGCGATTGATGAATCCACCGGACGGCTCATCGACATTCGCAACAAATTGGGGACCGGTCACGAAGGCACCTACCTCTTTACCGGCGTCTATGCCTGTAGTCCCGAATTTCACCGCTGGTTGACCCCGGGCAAGGTGGAATCCGTGATCCCCGTCTTCCTGCGCATGATCCAGGAAGGCGCCGCCCTGGGGGCCGTGGTGCTGGACGAGGGTCACTGGTGGGATCTCGGCAGCCGCAGCTCTTACCTGGAGGCGCACCGAATTCTGGCGGCATTGGGTGCGCGTTTCCCTGGGTACGGCCCGCGAACGAGGGTCGAGGCCGTCTCCGGCACCGCGCAGATCGCGACGGATGCCACCTTCCAGGGCCTGAATGTCATTGGTGACGGCGCTGCAATCGGGGCGGGTGCGGCCTTGGAAAACTGCATTCTTTGGCCCGGCGCGGCCGTGGCGCCAGGGGCGCGCTTGCGGGATTGCATCGTACGCACGGGCGCCACCGCGGCCGGGGAATCCACCGCCAGGGACTTTTGACCTACCCTCCTGACTTGCGGCCCGGCCAACACTGGGCCTTTATACGGGCTCCCTTTGCGACCATGTTACCCGAACACCAGGCCCTTCTCATCCTCACCCGCCGGCAATTCCCGGAGCTGGCGGATGTGGCCTGCGAGGTGGAACCCATCCTCAAAGGCGGCTCTGACCGGCATTTCTACCGCTTCACCTGGGCAGCAGGGGCACATCCACCGATGGTCCTGATGATCTACACGCTGGCGCGGCGGGATAATCCCAAGTTCGTGCCGGCGACCCACCGCCTGGCGGCGATGGGTGTGCACGTGCCGAAGATCTACGCCTTTGACGAGCAACGGCTCTGCGTGTGGCTGGAGGATCTGGGCCGTGACGACCTGCATGCCCACCGGGAGGAGCCCTGGGAGACCCGCCGCGTCCTGTATGAAGCCACTCTCCGGGAGGCGGCCAAGATTCACTCCGTGACTGAGGACAGCTTGGCGCCCGCGGATATGGCCATCCTTGAGCCGCCGTTTGACGAGGCTCTGTACGAGTGGGAGCAGAACTATTTCCTGGAACACTTTGTCCGCACCTTTCTGCGGCGTGATCCGGATGCCGCTGAGCATGCCCCCGCCCATGAGGCCTTGCTGAAACTGCGGAATCGCCTGGGCTGGCTGCCGCGCTGCCTGGTGCACCGGGACTTCCAGAGCCAGAATGTCCTGCTCCGCGAAGGCAGTGCCTGGCTGGTGGATTATCAGGGGTTGCGCCCTGGATTGGCGGAATATGATCTGGCTTCGCTTTTGTTTGATCCTTACGTGACGATGAGCCGGAACGAGCGGCACGATTGCCTGAGCTTTTACGCGGAACATCGAAGCGTTTCCTTGTCGGCATTGCGTGAGATCTTTCATCAATGCGCCGCCCAGCGGCTGATGCAGGCGCTGGGTGCGTATGCGAATCTCAGCCGCAATCAGGGGAAGACCCAATTTGAGCAGCACATTCCGGCTGGTGTGCGCAACCTCGCGGCGGTCTGTGAGGAAGCTCCGGAACTGGCGGCTCTGCGCCCCCTCTTTCTTTGATGCACGCCTATCTCGCAGTGCCGGACTGCGCCTCCTACCTGGCCGAGGAGTTGCCGGGGAGCGCCGCTTCTGAAGAAAGTCCGTGGCTGACTGCGGAGCACCTCCCCACGCCGCCATGCCTCGCCTTCGCGCGCCAGGCTTTGCCGGACGCACGCGCGGTGGCGGCCGCCTCCATCAACGCCTGGGCCGATCAAATTCTCGACGCCATCGCCGGCGTGCTTCCCGACGCTCAGCCCTGGCGCCTGCACCTCTGGCCGCAGTATGGCGAAGGGCGCGCGGGGGAGCACCGCTGTGCCTTGGTCCGTGACAGCCTAACGTTAAGGCTGAAAAAGCGCCGGCGCGCTCTGCTGCGCAGCCTGGAAGACAGCACCCTGCCCTTGACCCCCGAAACCTCGCTGGTGCAGGCGGCCCTCACCGCTCCTGAAGCCGGCTTCCTCTCCGTCGCCCTCGCGCCGCGACCGTTCGACTTGCGCGCCATCGTCTCCGCCTTTCCCGCCGGGGACGTGCCGATTACCGAAGACAAAGCCGCCCCCTCGCGCGCCTTCACCAAACTGGTCGAGTCTGAATGGCGTTTGGGCGAACGCATTCAGCGCGATCAGACCTGCGTCGACCTCGGCGCCTCACCCGGCAGTTGGAGCTACATCGCCCTGCAGCGTGGCGCCCGCGTCATCGCCGTGGATCGCAGCCCGCTGCGCGACGATCTCATGCGCAACCCACGGCTGCGTTTCCATCAGGGTGATGCCTTCAAGTTCAAGCCTGAATCCCCTGTGGACTGGCTCATCTGCGACATCATCGCCGCGCCGCAGCGCAGCATCGATCTTCTGCTGGAATGGCTGCGCGAGAGGCGGATGCGCCGATTCGTGGTGACGATCAAGTTTAAGGGCACCGAGGAATACCCGCTGCTCGATCAGCTCAAACAGCAGGCTCTGCCTCTGTGTGCGGATTTTCGCCTCACCCGCCTCTGCGCCAACAAGAATGAGGTTTGCGCATTCGGGGTGGTGTAGTGCAAGATCACGCCCCTGCTCCCCGTCCCTTTCCGCCATGCCTGCCACCGCCCGCCTCTGCCTCGCCGCCTTCGCTGTTGCCTTTTCCTTGTCCGCGCAACCGGCGACGACCCCGCTCTTCTGGCCGGATAAAAATGGCCCCACCTATAACGGCATTGTGCCCGCCAATGAAGCCACCCGCCTGCCGTTGGAATGGAATGCGGACACCGGCAAAAACATTGTCTGGAAGACGGAGCTGCCGTTCGATGGCCACAGCTCACCGGTCATCGGCGGCGACCTGGTGTGGTTCACGGCGGCGACTCCGGAAGGCACGAAGCAGTATGTTTACGGCATCGATCGCCACAACGGCAAGCTGGTGCACAACATCCTGATCTTTGAAAACGCGGCGCCGGAGGAATTAGGCAACCCCATCAACAACTATGCCGCCCCTTCCCCGGTGCTCGAGGCGGATGCCTTGTACGTTCACTTCGGCACCTATGGGACGGCGCGGATTGATCCCGCCACGGGCAAGACCGTTTGGCAACGCCGCGACATCAATGTCCGCCATTACCGCGGCCCCGGTTCCTCTCCCATTGTGCATGGAGACCTGCTCATTCTGACCTTTGACGGGATCGACCAGCAGTTTGTGACGGCGCTCGACAAGAAAACCGGCAAGTCGGTTTGGAAAACCGGCCGAACCACGAACTATGAAGATCTCGACCAGCATGGCCAGCCCACCCGTGACGGCGATATGCGCAAGGCTTTCCATACCCCGAGTGTCTTTGACATCGCCGGCAGGCAGATGCTGGTGTCCGTGGGTTCGCGCGCAGCTTTTGGTTATGACGTGACCAACGGCAAGGAATTGTGGACCATCCGCCACGGCGGTTTCAATGCCGCCATTCGGCCGCTGCGGGCGGGAGACATGCTGATCCTGAACACCGGTTCTGAGCGGGCTCACACCATTGGCGTGCGCATCGACGACAAAATGACCGGCGACATCACGGCGAGCCATGTGGTGTGGGATCGCGAAAAACGCAATGCCAGCGAGTCGTCACAAGTCATCGTTGACGGCCTGCTTTTCCAAACCACCCGCGGGGGAATCGTCACCTGCGCCCGCGCGGCGACGGGCGAAGACCTTTGGGAGGAGCGCTTTTCCGGCCAGCACCTGCCCTCTCCCATCGCCGCGGGGGGCCGCCTTTACTTCAGCAATGACCGCGGCGACACCCGCGTGATTCGTGCCGCGGACAAATTCGAATTATTGGCGGAAAACAAGCTTCCAGATGCGATGACCGCCTCTCCCGCCGTGGCTGAAGGCGCACTTTTCCTACGCACGAAGAAGCATCTTTTCAAAATTGCTTCTGAGCCATGATAAAATGGATATGCCCTGTACATACAGAGTCATCCTCTACCAGCAGCTTAAACGGAGATATCACCTGATTTCTATCAAGACAGCGCTGCGTCTGAGAAAAAGCTCATTCTTGTCACAAATGCTTCGCCAATGCTGTTAGACGGTGCTATGGTACCAACCTCTATGGCTACGACACCGACTCGCAAAACACGTTTTTCTCGCCGCGTCCCCGACCATGTGACAGACGAACTCGTCAACGTTCTGTCCAACAGCGAAACCTATGAGTTCAACTCACTTTTCAAGCTGGTTTATGACAATCTCAAGCTGAAGAATGCGGTCAGTGGTGGTGAAGAAATGCTCCGTCTGCGTTCCTACGAAAAGCTGCAAGGTTTGGTTAGCCGCGGCCTTTGCGCCAAGGCTGGCAAAACCTATCGCGGCCTCGAAGGTCTCCGCGCTGCTCATCAGGCGACGATCGCGGCCCGCACGGCCGCTGTTGCCGCACGCTAAGTTCCCTTCAGAATCGATCTGAGTTTCGAGCCGTCTCTCCCTTGTCATGGGAGAGACGGCTCGTGCGTTTCGGGGTTTGACGCTGTGCCAGGCTGGGTTTACATCTGCTGGTCCTTGTCCTTTTGCCATGGTCGAAAACTACCTCCCCGTTCTCCTTCAAATCTTGATCGCCGCCGGTTTTGCCGGTGGGACCCTGCTTGCCTCGGTGTTGTTGGGCAAATCAGCGGCCCGCAGCCAGATAAAGGATTCTGCCTACGAATGCGGCATGCTGCCGCTGGGTGAGGCGCAGCCCCGTTTCAGCGTCAAATTCTACATCGTGGCGATGCTCTTCGTGTTGTTCGATATCGAAGTCGTCTTTCTCTATCCGGCAGCGGTGGTTTACCGGGACTTCATCGCCGTGATTGGCCCCAGCATCGCCTGGGCCGGCCTCGGCTTCATCGGCATCCTGGGCGTGGCTTTTCTCTATGCCTGGCGCAAGGGCGCGCTGAATTGGAGGAACTGATCCCTGCCCCGGCTATCGCCGAAAGGGAGTCAGCGGTTTTTTTGCTGGCGAAGGTGACGCGGTTTCCTCCTTCGCACGCTCTTTGTCGGCCACGTTCTTGTAGAACACCAGACCGCTGCGCTTCATGTTGGAGATCAAGTCCTTAAAGTCTGTCCTGAGTTCAGTATCGTTCAGCAACCCGCCCAACAGGCCCTTGCTGTTGGAAATCGACTTGGCGGTCAGGGTGAAACTTTCCGCTGCGGTTTTAATGGATTTCAGGGAATCCTCAGCGCCGCTCACCACCTTGTCGACCTTGCCAATGGCCGGATCAAGTTTGTCAAACATCGCGCCGAGGCGGGCCGATTGCGTTTCAACATTCTTCGCCGAGGTCTTGAAGCTCGTGGCCGCATCTTTGAACTCACTCAACGCGATCTTCAAGTTGTTGGCATTCTCGTCATTGATGACTTGGTTATTCACCCGCGCCATCGTCTTGTCCAAATGCTCCATGCTGTCCTTGAAATGCTTCACGGTCTCGGGCGCCAGCGCATCTTTGTTCACCTTCACCAACGCTTCTTTCACGTCCGTCATGGCACTGCGAATGTCGTCGAGCACGACATCAATTTTTTTGCTTACCTGTTCCGCCGTATTCTGCAAATCCGAAAGGCCGCCCACCTTCCCCTCAATGATTCGATCGTAGTTGTGTGGAAAAAACTGATTCGTTTGCTTGCCGCTCGGCTTGATTTCAACCAAGGCATCCCCCATAAGACCAGCCGTGCCGACGGCAAAGATGGCGTCCGCCGGAATGTCGACATCCGCGAAAATTTCCACATCGATGATGACGCCGGTAAAGGTGTCGTTGAGTTGCGGATGCTTGCTGACCTTCCCCACTTTGGAACCTCCCAAATACACGGGCGAACTATCTTTGATGCCGGAGGCATTTGGAAAGGCGACGCGCAGATGATAGGTGTCGCGGAACCACTCTTTAAGACTGCCGAATTGGAGAATGATGCCGCCCAGCATGAGCAGGCCCACGAGGAGGAAGAGACCTACGAGCATCTCGGTTTTTCGATCGTTTTTCATACGAAGACTGAAGTTAAGCAGACACTCCGGAGCGCCCGGCGATGAAGTTTTGAATTTCGGGATCGGTGGAATCGCGCAACTCATCGCGCGTGCCGATGAAGTAGATCACGCCATCCTTGAGCATCGCCACGCGATCGGAGATCTTGAAGACGCTGGTGATGTCATGGGTGATGACGACGCTGGTGACTTGAAACCGTTTCTGCAAGCGCTTGATCATGTTGTCGATGACGTCAGTGACAATGGGA
>JAXMIV010000239.1:0-2825 GCA_034377045.1 Prosthecobacter sp.
AAGGCGCCTTGGGTGTTACAACCTTGCGCGTGAGCGCTCCAGCATCCGGATGCGCCGTCACAGAGTGCCTATGGCAACCGACAAACCAGGCCTCATCGTTGTCTCCCACAATGACATCCAACACGATCTCACCGTCACGTATGGGCATGTCTTCGCGCATGAAGGACTCCGGAGCGGCCTTCAATATCTCATCTCGGATCACATCCAGTTTCGCCCATGCCGCCGCATCGAGCCCATCCTCGGGACTCACCCGTGGGAAGACATGCAGCCGCGTTGGCGGCGCGCTCATGCCTGATACCAAAGCCGCCACCTCACCGGCACTTCGTGCTGGGCCCACCGACCGCCCGCTGACCGTGCCAAAAACGGCGCCCAACTCAAACGCCGCATCCAGGGGCACCCGCGCCTTCCAGGTGATCAACTGCGGCCGCATGAACGCCGGCGTCAGCAGATCCCCATGCCGCGCCGCAACCTCACGCTTCAGCGCCGGCTCAGCACCGGCACGGCACGTGGCAAAAACAAAATCAAACATGGGCTATCCTTTCACTTCCCGCCCTCCACAGTCGTTGAAAACAGAAAGGCCCCTGGAGCGCCGCCCCAGAGGCCTTCAAATCATTCAGGCCAAGGACTCTTAGCTCTCGCCTTTCCAGGCGCCAAACTTCGCGCCGCCTTCGATCCATTTCTTGATCAGGGCCTGCTCTTCAGCGGTGACGCGATCGCCTTTGCCTTCCGGAGGCATGGCGTACTCATCGGATTCAGGCAGGGCGATCGACTTGACCAGCCAGCTCGCATCGGGCTTGCCTGCCACGACGGTTTCACCGGGGTTCTCTTTGCCGCCCTTCATGATTACATCCGCACCGTCCAGGCGCAGGCCGCCTTTCGGCTTCTTGATCTTGCCATTGTCTTCGTGCTCCTTCTCGTGGCACTTGAAGCACTTCGCCTTCAGGACGGGCAGGATCTGTTTCTCAAAGTCCACGCCTCCATCTTGGGCGGTGGCGTTCGAGACGGAAATGCCGAAGAAGGCAGCGGCAAACAGCGCGGTGACGATTTTGATTTTCATGGGGTGGAGGCTAAACCTTGTTCGAGACGCCGGATTTGGTCAAGCGGAAGCAAGACCCATGATGATTCGCAGCCCGTGCGGTTCGCGGTTCTCCGCAATCACCGTTCCCCCGCAAGATTCCAGGCAACTTTTCACGATAGACAGGCCAAGTCCCACCCCGCCCGTCTCCCGGGTGCGGGACGCATCGACGCGGTAAAAGGGCTCAAACAACCGTGGCAGGCTTTCCTCGGGCACTCCCGGCCCTTCGTCGGCGATGCTGAGCTCAACGTGTCCATTCGACCGAATCGCCCGGATCGTAATCTCTCCCTCCGGCGCATGCAGGCAGGCATTGCGCAGCACATTGCCCAGCGCCCGGCGCAGAAGATCCGGACGCGCGCTCACCCGCAATTCCTCCGGCACCTCCAGCCTCACGCGCTCCTCCGCCACATTCTCCGTCCGCATCACCTCATGAATCAAGGGCAGCACCGCCACCGGTTCCAAAGCCTTCGCTTGATGACCCAGCGCCGCTTTGGAAAACGACAGCAACTCATTCACCAGCGCGGAAATCTGCCGCAACTCATCGCGCACATCCCCCAGCCGCGTGGCCTCCTTCTCACTCACCTGCTGCTCCAACAGCGCCAGGCCCATCTCCATGCGGGCGATGGGTGAACACAGCTCATGCGCGATGTCCCCAAGAAACCGCTTCTGGCCGCGCACCAGGCCGTCGAGTTGCACCGCCATCTGGTTCACCGCATGGGCCAGGCGGCCCAGTTCATCGCCTCGCTCCTCCGGCACGCGCACGTCAAAGCGTCCCTTCGCAATCTGCTCCGTGGCATGCATGTGCGCCCGAATGCTGTGCGTGATGCCTCGCACCAGGGGCAGCCACAGCAGGGCGGAGAGAATCATCGCCCCAAAGATGCCGATCAACCACGGCCGCAATTCAATGAACAGCCCGCCTCCAGTCATGCTCCGGCTGGCGATCACGAGCATCAGCGGTCCGCCACGACTCTGCCAACCCATCGGTGGGGGCAGCCGCACGCCGGCCCAATACCGCTGTGGATTGCCGGCACGAACAAAAAAGGTGCCGTACTGCAACGGCAGTTCCATACGGCGCGCTCCCACTGGCGGCGGGCCGTCATCAAACACCGAATCGCCAAAGAGAAACTCTTCCAGTTGATCTCGGCGCTGCGGCGGTGGGGGCGGCCGCTGTCCCAATCCCCCCGGTGGTCCTCCCGCGCCTGGGCCATGCCGCAGCATCTCCTCCAGCCGCTCATGCACCTCCCGGGGCAGGTCTAACCGATCTCCGGCCACCCAGTCATCCGGCGGCATGACCAGCGCCACCTGCACGTCGTGCCTTTTGCCAATCGCCGCCAAAATCTCCGTCCACTGGCTCGCCGGCTGGGCGCTCAGCGTCTCATACATCTGCCGGCCAATCGCCTGGAGGCGATCACCCGCCATCGATCCCAGCGCGCCGCGAAAACCCTCCCGAAACTGCCAGTGCAGCACGCCAAACATCGCCACAGCCAGCACCGCCACATTCAGCAGGAACCAGAGCAGGATGCGCGCGTAAAGATTGAGGCTGCGAATTTTGATTTTCACTTCAAAGGGCCGGTAAAGATTGAATCACGCATCCGGATTGATGAACAGATACCCCGCGCTGCGCACGGTGCGGATAAAGCGCGGTTGCAGCGCATCATCGCCCAGCTTCTTTCTCAGCGCGGCGATGTGCACATCGATGCTTCGGTCAAAAACCTCCTAGTTCCGATCGCGCAAGGATTCGATCAAGGCC
>JAXMIV010000240.1:0-4141 GCA_034377045.1 Prosthecobacter sp.
ATATTGCTGGTGGCCGCACCGGCCATCAGCGCGGCCTTGGGCGCATCAGCGGCATGAAGCGAGACGCCGGCGAGGAGAGAGAGGATGAGCAAACGCATCGAAACAATACAGTGCTCAGACCGAGTTTTTGTCGTGGTTTGGCGAACGACTACGACTCACCCAAAGAGATCCAGCAAGGGCTTGCCGCTCTCCACGATGGGAATCGGACGATTCTCGCGGTTCATCAGCATGAGCTCGGGATCGATGCCCAGCGCCCAGTAAATCGTTTTGGCCAGATCTTCGGGCGCTACCGGTTTGTCAGTGGGAGACGCGGCCTCCTTGTCAGACTTGCCGTAGACGATGCCGCCGCGCACACCGGCGCCGGCGATGAGCGCGGGGAAGCAAGTGCTCCAGTGACCGCGCCCCCAGGTGGCGTTCGCCGTGGGCGTGCGGCCCATTTCGCCGATGGCAATGACGAGCGTCTCATCCAGAAGACCACGCTCGTCGAGATCCGTCAGCAACGCGGCGCAGCCTTGATCAAAGGTGGGCAGCAAATGATCGCGCACATCATCACTCGTGCGATGCGAATCCCAGCCGTAGCCATCCACGCAATCGTAATGCACCGTCACGAACCGCGTGCCCGCCTCGACGAGCCGGCGCGCCATCAGGCAGCTTTGACCGAAAAGATGCCGCCCATAGCGATCGCGCGTCGCCGCGGCCTCGGCGCGGATGGTCAGCGCACCGCTGGTCCTGTCGGAGGAGATCAGCGCCATCGCCCGCTTGCGATGCAGATCCATGGCATCGCCATCGCCCACATCGAGCCGGGTGCGCATGGCCTCGAACTGATCCAGTAGGTTCACGCGCTCCTGGATTCGGCTCAAGGGAATCACCGGCTTCAGCCCTTCGATCTCGTAGCTCAGTTCGCCGTCCGCGCAGGCACGCCAGTAAGGATTGTCCTTCAAATCGCGCTTGTCGATCACGGTGGTCATCGGGTTGTAGGCTTGGCCGAGCCAGCCCGCATACTCGCCGGGCCGCACGTATTGTCCGCGATCCTGCAAACGTCCCAGCCGGTTCGGCAGCACCGTATACGAGGCGCGATCACGCTCCATGCCGCCGGGCTGCTTTTGGCTGAGATGCTCCACGACCGATCCCATCGACGGCCAATCCTGCGGCGTGGCCGAAAAACCGCCGCCCACCGGCAGATGCCAGCGATGGCCTGTTTGCAAATAATGCCCCGCACCGCTGTGATCGTTGTAGGTGTGCGTCATCGAACGGATGACCGCGTATTTGTCTGAGATCTTCGCCAGCCGTTCCAGATGCTCGCTGATCAGCAGATCCGGCGTGCGGCTGCGGATCGGCTTGAAAGGCCCACGCACCTCCCGCTTGGCATCCGGCTTCAGGTCAAAGGTCTCAAGCTGGCTCGGCCCGCCGAAGAGAAACAAGAAGATGACCGATTTCGCCTTCCCTCCCGCAAACGCCGCCTGCGCCTCCTCCGCCGCGAGCACGCCCGGCAACGTCATGCCAAACAATCCCGTGCCGCCAATTTGCAACAACTCACGCCGCGTGACGCTGGAACAGTTGGTTCGAGGTGTGCCGTTGATGGTAAGCATTCGTCTCAGAAATACGATCGGCGGAACGCGGGGTTATCAAAGTAGTCCCGAGCTTCAGCTCGCCCACACACCCTCCACCCCCTGACGAACCAACACCCCTCCAACACCGCCAGCATTGGTCACCTATGGCGTTGCATTCGAACCGGCGCCCCACATCAGTAAACTAACCCAACCCATGGCCACCATCTTCTCCCACGCCATCGCCGCCTTCGCCGGCCTGCTTGCCCTGCTTGGCACATTCGCCACCTTTCCCCGGCAGCCAAATACCGCTTATTTCAGTACCGCTCTCTCCTGACCCTTCATGTGGGCCGCGCGTGCTGCGCACGCGCCCCTGTTTATCGCTCTGAACCTCACGGCATCCCCGCAATCCACTTACCGTTCTCATTCGCCACAGCGCTCAAAGTCGCGCTGCCGCCGGTTTTGATTTGGTAGCCGAGTTTGGCGAGGGCATCGATTTCTGCCACAGGCCACGCTTTCTGAAACTCAAGAGACTTTGTGCCCTCAGTATGAATGCGCGGTGCTGCAAGCGAGGTGGAGAACGATTGTTTCTCGATGATGTATTGCGTGAGGAACTCCAGCATCGCGTTCGGGATTTTCCGCCCTCCACGCCCGCCGATGGCGACGACGGGACGGCCACTTTGGGTGATGACGCAGGGCGCCATGTTGTGCAGCGGACGCTTGCCGGGGCCGGGCGCGTTCGGATGATCGGGGCGGGGATCGAAGCGCGACATGCCGTGGCCGAGTGTCAGTCCGAGCCCCTCGACGGTGACTTGCGCGCCAAAGCTATTGCCGTGCGTCAGCGTCAGCGCGGCGATGTTGCCTTGTTTGTCGCAGGCGCTGAAGTTGAGCGTGCCGCCTTGGGTCTTGGTTTCGAGTCCATGACTTAGGATGCGGCCCGCTTTGACCTCGGTAAGGATCTTTTCGGCGCACTCCGCGGCATAGTCATCAGAAAGCAGCTTAGCTTGTGGAACAGATACGAAATCGGGATCGCCGAGCCATGTGAGGCGATCACGCCATGCGAGGCGCATGACCTCGATCCGCGCATGGATGCGCGGCAGCCCGGCGGGCATTTCATGCCACTTCATCGCTTTCAGTATGGCGAGCATTTGCAGCACCGTGAAGCCGCCGCAAGTCAGCGGTGCGGTGTGGATCGTGTGCGCGCCCCAGTTGAGTTTCAGCGGTTCCACGACACGCGCGTGATACGCCGCCATGTCCTTCGCGGTGACGAGCCCGCCGTTCTTCGCAAAGCCATCCGCGATGTGCTGCGCGATGTCGCCGCGATAAAACGGTTCGATGGAATTTGCTTTGGCGAGAGTCGAGAGTACTTCGGCGAGTTCAGGATTTTTCCACAGGCTTCCGGCGGCGGGGGAAGTGCCGCCCGGCAAGTAGAGCTTGGCGGAGCCTGGGTCTCTTTTGAAAGCGACTGTTCTCGCCAGGATTCCGGCCAATGCTTTCGTCACCGGCACGCCATCGCGCGTGAGTTTAATCGCGGGCTGCAAAATCTCGCTGAACGGCATCGTGCCAAACTCATCGAGCGCCAGTTTCAGTCCCGCGATTACGCCTGGCACACCCGTCGCGAGCCAGCCGTGGTCGTTTTTGCCACCGGGCACTTTCCCACTCGCATCCGGCTTGAAAATATCCGCCGTGAACGCTGCCGGCGCCGTGGAGTTCGCGTCGATGGCCGCGATACGCTTGCCGCCATCCATCGCAAACACGCCATGCGATCCATAACCGCCGACTCCGGTCTGATGCGGCTGCGACACCGCCCCCGCAAGAGCCGTGGCCACCAACGCATCCACCGCATTGCCCCCTTGAGCCAAAATCAGCGCCCCGACGCCCTCCACGATCGGTTCACCGACCACGCAGCCAAATTCGCTCGCTGCGCTGAGGTCCGCTCGCACCCACGAATGCGGCAGCAACGTGGCGGCGAGAGAGGACCCGCTACTGGTAAGAAAGCGACGACGACT
Source organism: Prosthecobacter sp. (assembly GCA_034377045.1). Taxonomy (GTDB): domain Bacteria; phylum Verrucomicrobiota; class Verrucomicrobiia; order Verrucomicrobiales; family Verrucomicrobiaceae; genus Prosthecobacter. The sequence goes on from JAXMIV010000240.1 coordinate 3,557, forward strand.
GAGGCGAAGGCTGGACGGCTTCATCGTGTGATGCCGTACAACGTCCCAGTGGCTCTGAACTCTCAGCATCTTCCATGCAAATGCATCATGCCGATGAGTTCCAGCATTGTAGTCGCTGGCTGAACATGCCGCGACACCATGAAGACACATCACCGGATGGCATTCGAGCATTTTTCCGCGTTTCGAAGGTCCCGGAAAATCGGTGCCTCTCGCCGCCAAAACCAGACGTTCCCTCCCCACGGATTGGACTCTTCACAGCCCCCAGATTCCCTCGGTCTAACCTTGACTTTTTCCACCCTCTATTGTAGATTATAACGATAATTTATCTCCGCTCCAAAGAGCCTGCCAACCCGGCAGACAACTCGTTGAAGTAGGGTCACTCCAACCGCCCCCTTCGTAGCTCGTAGAACGGGGAGAACGGCTCTGGGTGGTCCCAGCCTCCATAAACCAGGACCTGCTTCGCCGCTGGCCAGCCACGATTCTCAACGCGTTCCATTCGGTTCCGCGCTCTGTGTCCATTTCCAGGCCATGCAATCCAAGACCCAGAAACAAAATCCCATTCCCTTGCCTCCATTCCCTTGCCTC
>JAXMIV010000241.1:0-5218 GCA_034377045.1 Prosthecobacter sp.
TCGAACGAAAGACCCGGCGGCGCTTGGGAGAGAGCGTTTGCCGGGAACCCCCATCTTTCTGTTCTGGTGTACCCTAGCCCTTGTTGAAAACCCACCCGCCTCGCCGACGCTGCCCCGCTAATGAAGAAACCAGCCTCCATGCCCGTTGCCCAGCCTCCTCCGGAGCAGGCTTTCTTCGATTTGGGACAGGCCCGCCAAAATTCCGCCGCTGACGAAGAAGCTGAGGAGGACTTGCCTTCGGCCCCAACGCCATCGGACCGCCCCGCCATCGCTCGCGTCCAGCTTGAAGGTTCCGCGGCGATGGAACTCGATTACGCGATCCCTGCCAACCTGATTGGCCGCATCGGCATCGGCACCCGTGTCACGGTGCCTTTGCAGCGGCAGCGTGTGCCGGCAGTGGTGATTGAACTTCTGCGCACTTCCACCTATCAGGGGCGCCTCAAGGAACTCGCCGCCGTGGTCGGTTCGCGGCCCATGTTTACACCGGGCCTGCTCAAACTCGCGCATTGGGTCGCTGACTACTACCTGGTGCCGGTGCATCGCGTTCTGCGTACCATGCTGCCGCAGGCGGTGCGGGACAAACCGGAGAGCTTCATCATGGACAGCCATCTGAAGCTGGCCCACGAGCCCTCGGCTGAAGTGCTCGAAAAGCTCCACCGGACCGCGCCCATGCAGGCGCGGATTTTGGAGAAGATGCGTTCACTCGGCGGCGAGGTCACGCTCAGCCAACTCCGCCGCGAGCTGCCACGGGCCACCGCCGTCATTAAGCCATTGCTGAAAGCCGGCCACATCACCCGCAGCGAGGTCCGCGTCGAACGCGATCCGTTTCAAACTGAAGAGTTCCTGCCCAGCCAGCCGCTGACTTTCACTGACGAACAACAGGCCGCCTTTGTGCGGGTGATGGCCTCCATCCACAGCACCGTCGCACCGCCTGTCGCTGGCGCGGACGCCACGCACGCCAAGCCGCTGCTCCTGCACGGCGTCACCGGCAGCGGCAAGACTGAAGTTTATCTCCAGGCCATTGCCGAAGTGCTCAAGGCCGGCCGCACCGCGCTCGTGCTCGTGCCTGAAATCAGCCTCACGCCGCAGACCATCGAGCGCTTCAAGGCGCGCTTCTCCGCCGTGCATGAACGCATCGCCATCCTGCACAGCCACCTCAGCGATGGCGAACGCCACGACGAGTGGTTCAAGATTCATGAAGGCCGCGCCGACATTGTCATCGGCGCCCGCAGCGCCATCTTCGCACCTCTCGAAAACCTCGGCATCATCATCGTCGATGAAGAGCACGAGCCCTCTTACAAGCAGGAAGACGCACCGCGCTATCATGCCCGCGACCTCGCCGTCGTACGTGGCCGCATTGAACGTTGCGCCGTCTTGCTCGGCAGCGCCACGCCCAGCCTCGAATCCTTCCAAAACGCCGCCACCGGCAAATACGAACTCCTGCATCTCTCCAAACGCACCGACGGCAAATCGATGCCCTTGATCCGCATCGTCGACATGCGCCTGGAACGCCGCAAAGGCACCGGCGTCTCGATCGCTAATGCCGGCATCCTCTCCGAACGCTTGCGCGCCGTCATCACCGATCGCCTAACCAAAAAGGAGCAAACGATCCTTTTCCTCAATCGCCGCGGTTTCAACACCAGCCTCGCCTGCGTCGCCTGCGGCGAAGTCGTCACCTGCCAGGACTGCGCCGTGCCGATGACGCTGCATAAGAAGGACAACCGCCTCGTCTGCCACATTTGCGGCGCCCGCCGCGTGCCGCCCGTGAAGTGCCCTGCCTGCAACGAACCCGGCCTCAAATACGGCGGCTTCGGCACCGAGCGAGTCGAGGCCGCTGTCCGTGAAGTCTTTCCCCACGCACGCATCGCCCGCGTCGATACCGACACCATGCAGCGGAAAAACCAACTGCGTGAAATCCTCAAGGACTTCCGCGCCCAAAAGCTCGACATCCTCATCGGCACTCAGATGATTGCCAAGGGTCTCGACTTTCCCAACGTCACCCTTGTTGGCGTTCTCAATGCCGACACCGCCCTCAACCTTCCCGACTTCCGCGCTGCCGAACGAACTTTGCAACTGCTCATCCAGGTCGCCGGCCGGGCGGGAAGGGGAGAGGTCAAAGGCGAAGTCTTCGTCCAGACCTACGCGCCTCACAGCCCTGCCATCCAGTTTAGCCGCCACAACGACTTCGAAGGCTTCGTTCAGCAAGAGCTGGAGCACCGCCTAGCCTTCAAGTATCCGCCCTACAGCCATGTCATCCTCATCAGCAGCCGTGGCAAACATCAGGCCATGGCCGAGTTCGCCTTGCAAACTTTGCACAAGCGCCTGTTGTTAGGCCTGCCGGAAGGGACCCTCATGGGCGAACCTTCGCCATCCGCGCTTTCCAAAGCTCACGGCCAGTACCGCTTTCAGTTGCTCCTTCGCTCCGAAAAAATCCGCCCCCTGACCCGCCATATCCAGACCGTGATCGAAGGCACGACCCTGCCTCCGGATGTCATCGTCGTCTGGGATGTGGACCCCGTGCAGTTGATGTAACGCGTCCCGTAGCGGCTGGCGTGAGCCTGCCGAAGGGCGGGAACGTTTGCCCTAGCGCCCTTCCTTCCCGCAACGCTCACGCGTTACGCTACGCAATCCCAGCTCATGTAGCGGTTGGCGTGAGCCTGCCGAAGGTGAGGCGGGCTTGAAAAGCCCTTGTCCCTCAAGGTCTCGCCGCCAACGACAACTCAATGATCCGCGTGCACAGCTCCGGAAATTCAATCCCCATCGCCCGTGCCGCCTTCGGCAGCAGGCTGCTGGAGGTCATTCCAGGGATGGTGTTGATCTCCAGCACAAATGGCTCGCCATCATCCCGCAGCATCACATCCACCCGGCCATAGACTTCCGTGCCGCAGCTCTTAAACGCCGCCATCGCCGCGTCTTGCACCCGCTTCGTCGTCGCCTCATCCAGATCTGCCGGGCAATGGTAAGCCGTCTTGCCCTTCCCATTCAGCCACGGGTACTTGTTGTTGATGTCGTAGAAGCCTTCGAGCGGTTCAATGTGAATCACCGGCAGCACCTGATCACCGAGGATCCCCACGGTCAGTTCTTTGCCCTCGATGAACTCTTCGACCAAAGTCGTCGCCCCAAACTTCTTCGCTTCGTCGATCGCCTTCGCCCATTCCTCCTGTGTCTTGCAAATGTTCACGCCGACGCTCGATCCTTCCCTCGGCGGCTTCGACACCAGTGGGATGGAAATCGCCAAGGGCTCGCTGCCGTCCAGCTTGTAGTCCTGTGACCGTGGCGTCGGCACACCGGCGGCGATGAACTTCGCCTTTGTGGCTCCCTTATCGAAACATAGCCGGCTCGTCGCCACGCCCGCGCCCGTGTAGCGGATGCCGCGCTTTTCCAGCAGCGCCTGAATCTGCCCGTCTTCACCAAAGGTGCCGTGGATCAGATTCATCGCGATCAGCGCATCCGCCGGCACTTCAAAGTCGGGTCCCGTGACGTCCACTTCCACCACGATGGCCCCGGCGCTCTGCAACGCTTCAGCGACGCTTTCAGTCGTCTTCAGCGAAACTTCGCGTTCGGACCCGGGGCCGCCCTTGAGCAGCGCAATCTTCTTTCCAGTGATGTCGAGCATGGCGGTGGAGATATGCAGTGTGGCGGCCAGTTTCGCAAAGGCAAAACGACGAGATTCCACGCGCTCACACATTAAACCGCCACTCCACGACGTCGCCGTCGCGCATGACGTATTCCTTGCCTTCGATGCGCAGCTTGCCGGCTTCGCGGGCTTTCGCTTCGGAGCCGAGTCTGGTGAGGTCATCGAAGTGAACGATCTGCGCCGCGATGAAACCGCGCTCGAAGTCGCCATGGATCACGCCGGCGGCCTGCGGGGCTTTCATGCCTTTGGTGATGGTCCAGGCGCGGGTCTCTTTCTCGCCCGTGGTTAGGTAGGTTTGCAGGCCGAGCAGCGAGTAGACACTCTTGATCAGCAGATTGACGCCGCTGTCCTCGACTCCGAGGTCGTCCAGATAAGCCTTGGCATCCTCAGGGGGCAGGTCGCTCAACTCGCTTTCGATGGCGGCGCTGACCACCACGGCGGCGGCCGCATGCGCGTGGCTGACATACTCACGCACCTTGCTCACTTGCGGATGCTTGTCGGGTTCTTTGGAAGCCGCCCCCAATTCGGATTCGGCGACATTGCAGGCGTAGATGCAGGGTTTGCCACTGAGCAGGAAGAAGCTCTTCAGCAGCTTCTTTTCCTCATCGTTGAGCTCGAGCGTCACCGCGGGCTTCATCGCATCCAGGTGCGGCATGAGTTTCTCGCACAGGGCGTGTTCGGCCTGCGCCTCTTTGATGCCGCGTTTCGCATCCTTATCCGTCCGGCTTTTGCGTTTGGAGACGCTGTCCATGTCGGCCAGGATCAACTCGGTATTGATGACTTCGATGTCGCGAATCGGATCAATCGTGCCGTCGACATGGGGAATGTCGCCGTCTTCAAAGCAGCGCACGACATGGACGATGGCGTCCACTTCGCGGATGTGGCTGAGGAACTTGTTGCCGAGGCCCTCCCCCTGGCTGGCGCCTTTGACCAGGCCGGCGATGTCGACAAACTCAATCGCGGCGGGCACCAGCTTGTGCGACCCGGAGATTTTCGACAGCACCGCCAGGCGCTCATCCGGGACGATGACCACGCCCTGATTGGGCTCAATGGTGCAGAAAGGGTAGTTCGCTGCCTCCGCCTTGCGGGTGCGGGTGACAGCGTTGAACAGGGTGGATTTGCCTACATTGGGGAGGCCTACGATACCGGCTTGAAGCATAAGGGGTGCGAAGGTAGCGGGCTCCCGGGGCGGCGCGACTGAAAAGTGATCTGATTGCGCGCCGCAAAGATCGGGTTGCCAGCGCCGTTCTTTGCTCCCCATTCCCGAGCCCATGAAATTTGCCGCCCTCACCGCCACCCTCCTGCTCGCCGGTTCCGCCCTGGCGGCCGACGCCGTCAAACTGACCCGAGTTTACGAAAAGCTCGAAACCCTCTGGCCGATCACCGTGCAAATCCCGGCGGATGGCAGCCAGCGGCAGTTTCTGGCGCTGCAACGCGGCCAGATCCTGATCCTGCCCAAGGACGAGCAAAGTTCAGTGGCCAAGACTTTCGTGGATCTCAGCGGGAACGAAATGGAGGCAACGGACGGCAAGTTTGAGGAGGGCATCAACGGCTTCGCATTCCATCCGAAATTCAAGGAGA
>JAXMIV010000242.1:0-12390 GCA_034377045.1 Prosthecobacter sp.
TACGATGCAGGCGATCTGATGGGGAAGCGGAAAACGGAGGTCGTCCATCTGCGAGCGGGGCTCGCTATGAAATAGTGCGGCTCTAAAGAAACGCAATAACGGATACCTTTAGACTCGTGCGAAGCGATCGTCAGATGGGGAGGCGGCAGCTTGGGAAATCGACCTAGCTTTGCCGTTGGCCGCGAGGTGAGTAAGCATGTGCCAGGCGTTTTCGGGATCGATGCCAACCTGGGCGGCGAGATCTGCGGCGCCGATGCCGGCACCTGCCGGGAGGGCGGCGTGGACGGCGGCCATTTGCTTGAGGAAATCGCCCGCCGCTTTTTTGCCGGCCTCGACACCGGGCTGGTGGTAGGCGTTGATGTTCACCAGTGAGGCATAGAAACCGACGGCGCGCTCAAAGAGGGCGATCAGCATGCCGAGGCTGAAGGCATTGACCTCGCCAATGCTGAGCGTGATCGACTCGCGGCCTTTGTCCGCGAGGGCGGTGCGGGTGCCGCGGAGGAAACCCTGGAGGTAGTCGCCACTGCCGAAACCGGGATCAACCTCCATGCTGTCGCCCTCGCGGGCCTGGCGGACTTCGATGAAGGTGGCGAAGAAATTGTTCACGCCATCACGAAGCTGCTGCACATAAGCGTGCTGGTCGGTGGAGCCTTTGTTGCCGTAAACGGCGATGCCCTGATTGACGATGTTGCCGGCGAGGTCGTGCTCCTTGCCGAGGGACTCCATGACGAGTTGCTGGAGGTATTTGCTGAAGAGGACGAGCCGGTCCTTGTAGGGCAGCACGACCATGTCCTTGGCGCCTTTGCCGCGGCCCGCCTGATGCCACATGAGGGCGAGCAGCATGGCGGCGTTTTCACGGGCGGGGCGGCTGCGGGTTTCCGCATCCATGGCGGCGGCGCCGGCGAGGAATTGCGGTACATCGACACCCTGCAAAGCCGCGGCGAGGGTGCCCACGGCGCTCATCAAACTGGTGCGGCCGCCGACCCAATCCCACATGGGGAAACGGCGAATCCACACCTGCGCGATGGCGTGCTTGTCGAGCTCGCTGCCATCACCTGTGACGGCGACGGCATGCATGGCAAAATTCAGGCCGAGAGCTTTGTAGGCGGCCTCGGCTTCGAGCATGCCGTTGCGGGTTTCCTTGGTACCTCCGGACTTGGAGATGACGACCGTGAGCGTGGTGGCCAGTTCGGGGCCGATGCGAGCGAGCACGCGGTCCATGCCGTCCGGGTCGGTGTTGTCAAAAAAGTGGATAGCCAGGGGCGGCCGCGCGGCGGTGATGGCATCCGCGACGAGTTGCGGGCCGAGAGCGGAACCGCCGATGCCGATGATGAGAACGCGGGTGAAGGAGTCGCCGTTTTCGGCCACGATCCGGCCTTCACGAACGTCAGCCGCAAACTGCAAGATCTCCGCGAGGGCGGAGTCGATTTCCTGGCGCATTTCGGCGGTGGGAGCGAGGGCGGAATGGCGCAGCCAGTAGTGGCCGACCATGCGATTTTCATCCGGGTTGGCAATGGCGCCGGCTTCGAGGGCGCGCATGTCGTCCACGGCCTTGGCGATGCCACCGCTCATGCGATCGAAGATATCGTCTTCAAAGGCCATGCGGCTGATGTCGATGGAGAAACCGAGTTGCGGGTAGCGGACGAAGTATTTTTGAAAACGGTCCCAAAGGCTGCTGGAGGTGCTCATGGCTTCGGTATGGAGCACCGGCCATGCCGGGGTGCAACTGCGGAATCGCCGCCGCAGAGGAAGGATGGATGAAATCCTTTCGTGCGAGGCATGAACGAAATGAGGGGGATGGTACTCTGCCCGCCCAATCTGTGAACTGCCAGGGACAGGCGGAGTACCTTCACTCCCGCCGAATGGCTTCGATGAGGCGGCCACGGATGGCGAGGGAGACGGCGGCTGCGCAGACGAGGATGCCGAAGATGAGGACGCCGCCGATGAGAAGACCGAGCCAGCCCACAGGAAGGGAGCCGGGCTGAGTGCGATTGGGCCACACGGCGATGGCTGCGGTGCCGATGCCGAGCAGGACGCCGCCGAGGAGAAGGGCGACGTGCTCACCCAAGACCAGGCGCCGAAGTGCGGCGGGGAGGAAACCGAGGGCCTGCATGAGGCCCAGTTCGCCGCGGCGTTCCAGGACGTGGCGGGCGACGAGGATGCCGAGGCCGGCAGTGCCGAGGAGGACGCCGAGTCCGCCGAGGATGGTGAAGATGCCGATGTAGGTGTTTTGGACGCTGAGGAAGGCTTCCAGGCGCTGGCGGGCGGGTTCGAGAGCGAGGCCGCGCTGCTCCAACTGACGGGTGAGGTGGGCGCTGACTTCGGCGGCCTGGGCGGGCGGCGCATCGATGAGGAAGGAACGGTAACCGGCCGCATCGGGGTATTTGGCAAGGAAGGCGGTCTCGCTGATGATCATCTTGCCTTGCAGCACGGAACCGGCGAGGAGGCCGACGAGTTTGACCTTGAAGGTGTTTCCGGCGGCGTCCTGGTAATCGACGGTGTCGCCGATGCCTTTGCCGAGTCCCCACATGGCGGTGGCCTGATCGGCGACGGCGGCGGGCATATCAACATCGTTGGTTAGGTCTTGCCAGCCCGGGCCGGAGGTGAAGGTGAAACGGCCCGTGAGTTTGGCGGGATCAACGCCGGCGAGGACGGGTTTTTGGGCGCGGTTGAGATTGAGGCAACTGGCGTCATCGCCTTCGCGCAGGCGGAAGGGCACGACCTTGGCGGCGGCCATGAGTTTTTCGTCGAGACCAAAGGCTTCGAGGCCGGCCTTTGAGGTGAGATCCTCATAGACGGGCAGGGAGGATTCGCCAATCAGGGCGAAGCCGCCGGTGCCGGACTCGGGCGCCGTGGCGTCGCCGGCGCTCATGCGGAAGGCATTGACGGCGGTGACAAGGAAGATGCCACCGGCCATCATGCCGATGACGGCGAGGCTGCGCGAGGGGCGGCGCGAGATGTTGCGGGTACCAATCTGCCAGAGGGTCTGGGCGAGAGCGGCGTGGTCGCGCCGCATCCAGCGGCGGGCGAGGAGCAAGCCGGCGATGAGGAGGAGGGTGCCGCTGCCGAAGAACATGCCGGCCACGGCTTCGGGAGCTTTGGCAAACTTGGCGCCAACCAGCAGCGCCGCGGTGCCCATGAGGCAGAGAGGCAGCCAAAGTTTGCCTAACCATAAATGGCGAATGCTTGCTGTTGCGGAGGAGGGATCACTGATTTCGCCGCCGAGGAGTTCGCGGGGTTGGGTCTTGAAGAGGCGACGTGCGGCCCACCAGAGAGTGAGCAGGACGACGACAAGGGAACCCACACCCGCGCCGATCATGGTCACGGGGCTGGCTTCGTAGACGAGGGGCAGGCCCTGGGAAGCGCCGGACCAGGCGCCGCGCAGGCCGCGAAGGGCGAGTTTGGTATAAATGCTGCCGCCGAAGACGCCGAGCACGACGCCGGCCAGGGCAATGACACCTGCTTCGCCTAACCAAGTGCGTCGTACCATCTTGGGAGGCCAGCCGACGGCCATCAAAAGTCCGACCTGCGCGGCACGGCGCTCCAGAGTGAATAGGAACAACAGGGCGGCGAAGACCAGGGCGGCGGCGATGAGAAACATGCTGAGGCCAATGAAAAGGCCGCCAAAATCGACGCTGCCCTTGGCTGCTGCCGCCGCTTCGGCGCGGAAGGGGCGCGGGGTAAGACCGATGTCCGCGAGATTTAATGAGTTCGTGAGTGCCTGGCGCAACGCGTTTTCATCCTGACCGGTGTCGGGGAAGCGGATGGCGGTGAGATTGCCAAAGCGGTTGGACCACAGCTTTTGCCCCTCTTCCAGGCGAATGAAACCTTTGGGAGTGCCTTTGTAGTCGTCCCAATATTTTTCGTCCTTGTCGCGGATGGCCTTCATGTCCATCGGGATGCCAGGCTCCCAATCGCGGCAGTTGTCGACATCCGACACGCCGGGGAATTCCGGGGTCCAGGCGCGGTTCACATTCGGGTCGGTCATCGGCAGGATGCCCGCGACGGTGAAGGTGGCGCTGGCCTGTTTAAGTTCGCGGCCAAGGCCGACGACGAAGTAGTGAATGTCGAGTTTGCCACCGACCGCGAGTTGATGGTCTTCGGCGAGCCATTGGGTGATGACGATGCTGTTGGGAGCTTCTGATCCAGTGGGGGCAGGCGATGCCTCAGCCGCCGTGATCATCGAGTAAGGGGTGCCGCCAGTCGCGGACTTGAGGCCATTCACCAGATAGGTGAGGACGCCGTAGCTCTCCTTGTTGGACGTGCGCAGTTTGGTGGCGAGGCTGCGATCGAGGAAGACGCGATCCGTGCTGATTTCCCATTCCTGGCGCGCGCCTTTGACGCGGGTGAGCTTGAGGCCAAAGTCAGCGAGCGTTTTGCTCTTCTCCATCTGCGCACTGAGCACTGAGGACTGAGCACTTTCACCGCCACTCAGCAAGGCATTGACCTTGGTATCCATTTCCAACTGAATCTGCAAATCCGCCAGAGGAACAAAAACCGTATCCGGCGTGATTTGAGAAGCGATGACCTGGAAGGCGCCAAAGTCTTCGGCGCTGACGATGGCGGAGACTTGGCGGCGGAGCGAGACGTCTTGATTGGTGCTGCCGGAAAGGGGGGCATCACGGGAGATGGCACTGGGGCGCTCCAGGCGGACGAGTACCGTGTCGCCTACCTTGACCTGAAGCTTGCGGGCGAGGGGTTCGTTGAGGGCGACGCTGTTCTTGTTGATCGCGACGGGTTTGCCGCTGGCGCTGAGCTTCCAGAAGCTGTCCTCAATGCCGAGGACCTGGGTGCTGTTGACGCGGACTTTGGCATTGGCGGCGGTTGTTGAGCCGACGGCGAGGATGAGAGGCGTGGCTTTGACGCCGCGGGCGAGACTTTCGCTGAACCAGCGATCGCCACCGAGTACGCCGGACTCCACCTGGCCTAACCGCAGGTGTGCCACGCGCCGCAGGCTGGCGCGGACGGAGTCGCCAACGAGGAGGGAACCGCTGAGCACGGCGGAAGCGAGAAAGGCGCCGAAGAGCAGGCCGATGTGGCCGCGCCAGTAGTGGCGGGCGGATTGCAGGATGAAAGAGGCGAGCGTCATGGCGATCAGATCAAACGGCCTTCATGCATGCGCAGCACCCGGCCCATGCGGGCGGCCTGCGCGGGATGGTGGGTGACCATGACAAGACTGACGCCGGTGCTTTGCTGGAGATTCAGCAGCAGGCCGGTGAGGGCTTCAGCGTTCTTTTCATCGAGAGCGCCGGTGGGTTCGTCGGCGAGGATGAGCTTGGGTTGATTGATCAGGGCGCGCACGACGGCGACACGCTGGCGTTCACCGCCGGAGAGCTGGGCAGGTTTCCAGGAAAGGCGATCCTTGAGGCCGACTTCGGCAAGCAACTTTTCGGCACGTTGAGTGGCGGAGACGGCGCCGGACTTGTCTTTGAGGGCGAGCGTGGGCAGCAAAACGTTTTCCAGCACGGTGCACTGGGGCATCAGGTGGTGGAGTTGGAAGATGAAGCCGATTTTCTGACTGCGAATTTCAGCAAGGCGGGCGACGCTGCATTGGGCGACGGATTCGCCATCGAGGATGACGGAGCCGGAGTCGGGGGCGTCGAGGGTGCCGAGAATGTTGAGCAGCGTACTTTTGCCACAACCTGAAGGTCCGACGATGGCGATGGATTCTCCTGCATCAATGGTTAGGTCGATGTCCCGCAGCACGGAGACGACGTTGGCACTGCCGGGCTCGCGGTAGGATTTGGAGGCCGATTGGAGCTGGAGAATGGGCATGGGTGCGAAAGGTGGTTGGGGGGCTGGGGGAGCACCGTTTTTTTAGACAGGGTCAACGGGAATTAACAGGATTGCCCTTTTGGATTTTTGAATAACTAACTGTGCAGATTGTTAACGGTGACGATTTTCATTTTAGCGACGGCCCCTCACCCTGGCCCTCTCCCCGCACGCGGGGCGAGGGGAACCCCGTTGTCGCCAGTCCTCGCATGCAGGCAAGCGACGTCGAATCATCCCCAGATTTGCGCTGGCCTAAGCGCAGTTCCCTCGCCCCTTTGGGGAGAGGCAAGGTGAGGGGCTGGATCGTCACGCCGACAAAGCCACTCCATCCTATGAGTCCGGCCTCCGAGCAGTCGGCTGAACGCTGAGCAGTGAGCGCTGTGATAGTCATTGCGGAAAACTGAATTAGACTTTGCGCCAGCGTTTGGCCTTAAATTCGTGGCGGGGCAGGGAACCGGAAGGGGCGAGGGTGACGGGAATGCGGAGAGAAAAGGTGTCGCGAAGGCGGGCTTCGAGGCGCTTGATCAGATCCTTGGCGGCAGTACTTTCGACCTCGATGAGAAGTTCGATTTCGTCCATGGCATCGACCTTGGTTTGTTGAACGATGAACTCGATGATCTCGGGGAATTGCCGGGCGACGGATTCGATGGCGCTGGGGTAAATGTTGACGCCGCGGACGACGACCATGTCATCGACCCGGCTGAGCACGCCGCCTTCGAGGCTGAGGCGGCCATTGTCGAGGCGCTTCTTGACCCAGTCACCGGTGCGGTAGCGGAGCAGGGGACAGGCGGTGCGGTCGAGGGTGGTGAGGAGGAGTTCGCCACATTCGCCTACGGCGACTTCCTGGCCGGTTTGCGGATCGATGATCTCAGCAAAGTAGGCCTCCTCGATGACGGTGAGGCAGCGGGGCAACTCCTCGGTTTCATAGCTGACAGGACCGACTTCGGTCATGCCGTGATGATCAAAAACACGAGCCCCCCAGAGGCTCTCGAGGCGGGAGCGAACCTCCGCAATGCTGCCGCCAGGTTCGCCGGCGACGATGATTTTTTGGATGCGCAAAGTGTCGCGTGGCGGGCTGCCGGCCTGGCCTAAAAGTTCGCCCAGGCGCATCGCATAGGTGGGTGTGCAGCAGAGGATGGTGGCGCCATAGCGGGCCATCATTTCCAGGCGTGCCTGGCTGGAAAGGCCGCCCGTGGGCAGGGTCATGTAGTCGCGTGACGCCGCCTCGTAGGCGGTCCAAAAACCCAGGAAGGGACCGAAGGAAAAGGCGAAGCAGATGCGGTCATGGCCCTTCACCAGGTCGGCGGCTTGGTAAACGCGGCGCCAGCAGGCAAGCATCGCCTCCCAACTTTCCGGTGTATCGAGCCAGGCCATGGGCTGGCCGGTGCTGGTGCCGCTGGTCTGGCAAAAGCGGGTGTATTCAGCGGCTGGACGGGTGAAATTGGTGCCAAAGGGCGGATGCGCCAGGCGGTCGGCAAGCAGTTCGTCTTTGGTGGTGATGGGGACTTGGGAGACGAAGTCTTCGAGGCTTTCGATTGATGCGAGGTGCACGCCGGACTCGCGAAACTTCATCGGATAAAAGCCCTCCGTGCCGTCCAGACTGAGCATGAGGGAACGCAACTTGCGCCATTGGTTGGAGCGCAAGCCGGCGCGGTCGATCACGCGAGCTTCATGAGACACCAGGCACGAATGGCGAGGAAGGCGGCGCGGGCAAGCAGGACGGTGGAAGGTTGCTGCGCCTACGTTGTCGGCGTGCGATGCGGCCCCTCACCCTTGGCCCTCTCCCCCAAGGGGCGAGGGAAGCGCGCTTCGGACTGAGGAAAATTATGCGCGATTCGACGTCGCTTGTCCTATGAAGAGGGAACTGCGACAAAGGGCTTCCCTCGCCCCGCGAAGTGGGGAACCGGAGCGTAGCGGCGATAGACAGCCGAAGGCTGCCCGCAGGGTGAGCGCAGATGTTCTATCGGTTTCAAGGGAAGATTTTCGTGAAGTTATGCGCATAGGGAAAAGGAGATTAGGAGGCCTTGACTTGCAGGACCCAGGAGCCGTGGGCGAGTTGGTTGCGCAGATGCAGATCCGCGTCGTAGAGGGTGCGCGTTTGCCACATCTTCCAGATGATCTTCAACCAACGCTGCCCCAGGCAACGGAGGGCTTGAGCGTGGCTTTTGCCGCGTGCCCGCAAGGTATCATAGTAGGTGGCGGCCCAGGCGCATTGCTGCCTGCTTTTGTCGGCCAACAGGTGCATGGCATGGCGCAGGTTCTTGTTGCAGGCGCGGCGCAGATTGACCTTATGAACTTGGCCGGACTGGTAGCTGACCGGAGCCGTGCCGGCCAGGCATTGCAGGCCTTGGGCGCTGTCGTAAAGACCGCGGTCGCTGCCGATCTCGCTGAGCAGGCGCGGCGCGATCTTCGGCCCAGCGCCTGGCAGGGAGCCAAACATGCCGCTGTCCGGATGGCTGGCAAAGAGCGTCTCAATGCGTTGCCGATACTCCTCAAGCTGCGCCTGCAGCACGCGCAACTGCTTGCAGCGGGCCACCGCGTAGAGGCTCTTGGCCTTGACCATCGGCGTGCTGGCGTGCCATTGGGTGGCCTTGTCAAAGGCGGCCATGCGCGCCTCATAAGTTTGCGGCCGGTAAAGCCGATGGCTATGCAGGAACTTCTCCCATTTGCGCTTGCCCGCCTTCAGCAAAGCCTCAGCGCTGGGAAAGGCCTCCACAAAAGCCCAGGCGCCGCTGCTGGTCCAATCATCGAAGGCTTCCAGCGCCGTGGGATAATACTCGTGCAAAGCCTGCTGGAGTTGATTGATCAAAGCGGTCCGCTCCTCGATGAGGGCCACTTCATCGCGGCAGAGGATGCGCAGTTCCGCAATCAGCGGATCCTGCGCGGCCAGAGGCCGCCAGGCATGGCCATCGATGCGCAAGGCGTCGGCCAGCGCCCAGGCATCGTGCCGGTCGGTCTTATTGCCGCTGCTGATCTTGCGTTCGCGGTAGCGTTTGGCGTTCATCGGATTAACCGGATAAAGAGCAACGCCGCTTGCCAGCAACTGCTCCACCGCCGCGCCAAAGCTGCCAGCCGGCGCTCGTATGGTCGATGCGGAAGTCGGCGATGATGGTTCCGGCCGCGTCCACCACGATGACATCGTGATGATCTTTTGCCCAATCAAAGCCGGCAAAATGAGTCAGTTGTGCATGTTGGATCATAGGTTTGGTGGTTGTGGATTTGGCAGCCAACAGCCTGCTTCCACCACGGGTCGAGCTGATACGATGAGCTTCATGAGCCTTGGTTCTATCAGACCTGGGAGTGGAAGCCTGCGGGCGGGCCGGTGCTCTACGCTGAATCTTCGAGAGATGAGCGAAACAGGACCGTGCCGCGCCCGAGGCGCTGCCACCATCGGCTCGCGCCGATGCCGACATTCTATGCACCGCAGCGCCAGGCGCCGCAGCAAAGTTGTTCACAATCGGCGGCGGCTGGGGCTTTGGACCATGGCCCCTTCCCGCCGACTGCTGAACAACTTTGGAACCGGTATCAGCGAATCAAAGGGCGAGGGTGAGGGGGCGGCGCTTTGATTACTTAGCTGAAGCGCCGCCAATCCTCGCCGCGATCTCTGCCTTCGCCTCAACCGGCGTGAGGGAAGAGTCCGGGATGTAGATGTGGACGCCCTTTCGCGGCCACAGGAAAAGTCCGCGTGGAGTCATGCGATAGCGTTCAAAGGCATCCCAGGTGCAGAAGCCGGAACCTTGCGGGCCGCGAATGGTGATCTTGGCGTCGGTGAAATCAATCTCCACGGGGTGATCAAAGCTCTTCTCCAGCAGGCGGTCCCTGATCCATTTTCGATGGTGCTGGAAATGGCGGACAATTTCGAAAATGCCGGTGCCGACAAAACCCAGGGGAATCGCGAGATGCGAGTCGGTGGTGAATAGCACGATCAATCCGATCAAGATCAAAGCGACGCCAAATGGAATGGTGAACCGCCGCCAACGGCTGATGTGCTTGAGCCAGTCGGATTGCAACTGCTCATAGTAGTCCCGCGAGAGGCGGAATCTGGAGGTGGCTTGCCAGGGCATGGGCGAATCAGTTGATCAACTCCAGCCTTTGCGCAGTTCCTGATCCACGCGTTCATGCGGCAGCCAGAGGATGCCGGCGGCGGTGATCTGGATGTTCTTTTTCACCGGTGTCAGCTTGACGTTTTCAATTAGGAGGGCAGCGGGATCGTATTGATCGCGGATTCTTTGAGTCTCCTCGGCAAGCTGCTTTTCGACATCGGCGGTTTCTTCATGGATGCGGGCGAGTTCGGCTTCGGCAGCGGCGGTTTCCCTGGATTCGCGCATGACACGGGAAGCGCCGGTCACGGTGGAACTGACTCCCGTAAGGCCGCGCTTGCGACCAAAGAAAGCGCCGAGGAGGCTGGTGCCGATCCGTACCGCCGTCGTGAGCTTGGCATCATTGGCCTGTCCCTTTTGCGTTTCAACTTTCGCCGCGGCACGCGTGGCTTTGTCTGTGAGCGACTTGAGGTTTTTCTCAAGTTTGGCGCGGAGCTCTTCCACAGCCTGATCGCGCAATTCGCGCGCGGTTTGCGTCACGCGGGCCTTGAACTCATCGACCTTTTCGCCGGGATTGGCATAGGTCTCAAGCAGCGGACTGTAGCCGACTTCGATGCTGTAATTCGCATAGACCCAATCGGCGAAGTCCTTCTTGATGCTGGTGTAGGTGCTTGACTTCAAGGCGGCGCCCGGAAGCTCCGCGAATTCAGCACCGTCGGCAGCATCGCTGTCATACTTCGAGAGATCGGCATCGCGCGGGATCTCGACAAACTTGTCCCAGAGCACTTTCTGCTTTTCGCCATCAATGGGGTTCACCAAGGTGATGCTGCTCTGGCCGCTGATGCGGCGTTTGCCGTCGTCGAAATTCACCACCGCGCTACGCAGGATGGCCGGGACGTAGCACAGGCAAGCCGCGTCGAGACTGGTGGGAACGAAGAGTTCGCTGGCTTCATCCGGCAGCTTGGGTTTCAGGGTGTTGCGTGACAGGGGCGCGTTGCGGGCTCCGGGTGGAAGGAAACCATCGTCCTCCGGCGCGGTGGCGGTGGCAGCCGCAGCACGGCGCGGATCCATCAAGCGTTTGATTTGATCGCGGGCGAGTGGGCCGCTGAGGTAGCTCATGAGCCAGCGCACATGCAGGACGACCGGCGCATCCTCATGGACATTGTTCATCAGGAAGACACGATTGGCGAGGCCGGAAAGCAGCGTCTCCATGCTGCGGCGATCAAACTTGCTGCTGCCGGCGGCCGCGCCTTCGAGGCCGTCGAGCACGCGAGCTTTGTCGCGTTCCGTTTGCAACCGGCCCAGCCACCAGGTGCCAATGTTGGAGAGCGCCTTGTAATCGAGATCCACCGGGTTCTGCGTGGCCAGAAGCATGCCGAGGCCAAAGGCGCGGGCCTGTTTGAGCAGGATCATCATCGGCTTCTTGGACGGCGGCATCGCGGTGGGCGGCAGATAGCCAAAAATCTCGTCCATGTAGAAGAGGGCGCGCAGGCTCGTGGTGCCCTGCTGGGAGCGCATCCAGCCTAACAACTGATTGAGCAACAAGCTCACGAAGAACATGCGCTCGCTGTCGCTCAGGTGGGCGATGCAGAAGATGGTGACGCGCGGTTTGCCTTCCGCGGTGTAGAACATGCGCTGGATGTCGAGAGGCTCGCCCTCCAGCCAGGAGCTGAAGCTCGGCGATGCGAGGAGGTTGTTGAGCTTCATCGCCAGGGCGGTGCGCTTGGCCTCGGGGAAAAAGGTCTCAATGTCCACCACGCCTATCTTGCGGATGGGCGGCTGCTGAATGTGTCCCACCAGACGCTCCAGCGAAATGTTCTGCCCCTTCTTCCAGCAGAAGGCGAAAATGTTGGAGAGCAGGATGTGATCCGGGGATTGCACGGGATCCGCCTCGATGCCCATGAGGCCGAGAAGCGAGGAGACGGTGCTTTCGATGCGATCCGCCAGAGTCTCGCCGTCTTCCATGACAGCGGGGGGCGGACAGTCGAGGGAACTGAGAATGGACACCGGCAGTCCGGCGGTGCTGCCGGGCGTGTAGATGGTCATGTCCACCGTATCGCGCAGTTTTTGGATGCGGCTTGGGCTTTGCCCCCAATCATTGAGACCCTTCTGCCAGAGCTGAGCCTGGGCCGCCGCGTAATCATCGACGGATACTCCTTTGCGCCGGGCATCGTCCGGATTGACCCAGGGTTTGAACTCTTCAGGGCTGAGGTTCGGAAAGGCGAGCAGGGCATTGCCGATATCCCCCTTCGGATCAATGGCGATGACGGGCACGCCATCGATGGCGGCTTCTTCGAGGAGCGTCAGGCAGAGACCGGTCTTGCCGGAGCCGGTCATGCCGAGGACGACGCCATGGGTGACGAGATCCTTGGAATCGTAGAGAATTAGGTCATCCTGAAGCTGCTTCGTTTCAATGTCGTAGCCGCGTCCAAGGTAGAAGGCGCCGAGTTTCTCATACTGATCAGGCGTGATGGTCATGCGGGCGAGATTTTCCTTTGCGGAGGCTAGACCGACCTCCCCCAAAGAGCCAGCGTCAAAGCGCAATCACGCACTTTTTGACTGGCTTGGGCTTTGCCCC
>JAXMIV010000243.1:0-3268 GCA_034377045.1 Prosthecobacter sp.
CGGGCAAAGAGTTGCGAAGTCTGCACGATCTCGCCCGCCACGATCCACAGGGGCTGCTTGGTCTTCTCCTGGCCGGGCTTGGCATTCTTTTCGCGGCGCTCGTAAAGGCTCGAGCCCGGGAATATCATCACTTCACGATTACCCCCTGCCTTATACGCATTGCGCTCTTGTCGCATGGCGATGTGGCCGAGGTGCCCCGCCAGGATGCAGCGATGAATGCGGTCATCGATGGCTACTGCCGTCGGCTTTGCGACCGGCGCGGTAATGGTGTCCTTCAGTTGCCTCCACACATCCCGCCACTCCGTCATGCGGGTGAAGGACAAAAAGTTGGTTCGGCAAAACTTGCGCAGTTGATTCTTGCCACCGCCGCCCTCGGCATTCGGCGCCGCATTCCAGATCTTCAGCAGCGTCAGAAAGTCTGACTCCGGCACGGCGAAGGCTTTGTGCGCGGCATTGGCCATCTCTTTCCTTTCCTCCGGCCGCTCGCGCGGATCGGGAATGCTGAGGCCGGCGGCGAGGACGAGCATGTCCTCCAGGCAACCCTCCTCACGCGCCTGCAGCAGCATGCGGCCAAGCGTCGGGTCCAAAGGCAGGTTCGCCAGTTCACGACCCAGTTCGGTCATCTCATGCGTGTCATTCAATGCGCCCAGTTCCCGCAACAGGTCATACCCCGCGCGAATGGAGGCGCTGACGGGCGGATTGAGGAATGGAAAGGTTTCAATCTCGCCTAACCGAAAGGCTTTCATCCGCAGGATCACCTCCGCCAGATTCGCGCGCTGAATCTCCGGCTGGGTGAAGCGGGGCCGCTTGTTGTAATCATCCTCGGCATAGAGCCGGATGCACACACCCGCCTCCACACGCCCGGCGCGGCCCGCGCGTTGGTTGGCGCTGCTCTGCGACACCGCCTCCACCGGCAGACGCTTCGTGCGCGTGCGCGGATTGTAGCGGCTCATGCGTGCCAGCCCGGTATCCACCACGTAACGAATGCGCGGCAGCGTGATGGACGTCTCCGCCACATTGGTCGCCACGATGACGCGGCGTTTCGGTCCGGGCGAAAACACCCGCTGCTGCTCCTGCGCCGCCATGCGGCCATAAAGCGCCAACACTTCGATGCCTCGGCCAAGGCGTCCATCCAGGATATCGCTGGTCTCGCGGATATCGCGCTCCGTGGGCATGAAGACCAGGACATCGCCTTCATTGGTCTCGATCAAGACATCTTCCACTGCCGTGACTGCTTCATCGATGTGCGTCGGATCTTCGTCGTTATCACCGACCGGCCGATACCGAATCTCCACGGGATACAAACGCCCTGACACCTCAATGATCGGCGCGCCGCCAAAGTGCTGCGAAAAGGCCTCGGTATCGATGGTGGCGGAGGTGACCACCAATTTCAAATCCGGACGCCGGCCTAACAACCCCTTGAGATAACCCAGCAGGAAATCAATGTTTAGCGACCGCTCGTGCGCTTCATCGAGGATGAGCATCGAATAGGCGCGCAGGAGGGGATCACTCTGGATTTCGGCCAGCAGGATACCGTCCGTCATGAACTTGACGCGCGTCTCCCGGCTCGTGTCGTCGCTGAAGCGCATCTTGCAGCCCACCTCACGGCCCCACCGCACATCGAGTTCCTCCGCCACGCGGCGGGACACACTCATCGCCGCTACCCGCCGCGGCTGCGTACAGCCGATCATGCCGCGTCCCTCGCCGAGCACTTCCAGGCACATCTTTGGCAACTGCGTCGTCTTCCCCGATCCCGTCTCCCCCGCCAGGATCACCACCTGATGCCCCCGCATCGCCGCAAGGATATCCTCACGGCGCGGAGTGATGGGAAGGTCGGCAGGGTAGCGGATCAAAGGAGGGCAAGCTAAGCGGGAAGACAGTTTGGGGTCCGGCTGACCTCATGCAACGTCTATCGCACCGAATTCACAGCTAAGTAGCACCATCTCCTGCTTCCAGCGCCGCCCGCACCAGCGCGCGTACGGCCCAACTCTTCACCCGCCGCGCCGCTGACTCATCGATGCGGATCACATCCCTTGCCACGATCATCGATTCAGTTCCGAAGATCATGGCCAGGGCGGCGCACAGTTTTTGGTAGTCGCCTTTGCGGAATCGTTTCCGCGTCGTCGCGAGTGCGGCTTCGATCAAGGCGGTGCGGCGGTTCTGCCGTTTTGGGGCGATCCCATCCTCCACGCCGCGGGTGATTGAATGGGACAGCATGATCCGCAATTGCGCCTCGTTGGCAAAGGTCACCTTGTGCATCGCCGCCTCCGCCTGATCCACCCGCGCTTCGGCATCTTGGGAGGTGTCGCCGGCAAAGATCAGCGTCAGGTCACCCACCGCCTCATCCACTGGCGCCTCCGCCAGCAGGGTGTCGATGTTGCCAAAGTGCCGATAGGCTGTCGCACGGGAAACGAGAGCTTCCTTGGCCACCTCTTCGAGACTCGGTTTGCGCCCCTGCTTGATCAGGCGGCCCGCGGCGAGCAGCAGGTCTTTGCGGGTGCGCAGCTCTTGATTGCTGGGCTTCTTCGGGGCGCTCATGACTGCGCTCCTTGGGGGAGCTGTTGCAGGATTGCGGCCAGATCCACCCACACCTGTTCTTTCTGAATCTGTCCCTCGCCGGTGAATTCGACGACGTGCAGCAACCGAAAGGAAAGCGGCCGCCCCAAGCCCTCGAGGCCAAAAGGCCGGCCCGGCGCGGAGCCTTCCCAGAAGGACTCATCCACCAGGAAGTCTTCCCCATACAAGCGCCGCGTCGGCGTGACCTTGCCCTCCGCCAGGTCGGCAAAGAGGGCGTTATAAAATCCCCGTGCTGCCTCCCGTCCCTGGCTGGGCCCCATGGGCCAACCCACGACATCATGGGTGGCGTCCGGAGCCAGTGTCGCCAGCACCCCGGCGATGTCGTCGCGAGCTTCATAACCAAAGTGTTCGTCGATCTTTTGATCCATGAGTTCAGATGTCAGTTTCATGATGTGGGTTACTTCCAGTTGTGTGAGACGTTTGTCTCATAATACAACTATGGTCTCATTGCAAGACACAAATATTCACAGGCTACCCTAATCGCCCGTATTCGATCAGATATTCGGATCAGTGACGGAAGCAATCCCGCGGTTCGGAGAATGATCCAAGCATATGACAGGAGAGCACTGGGGCACGCCCTTCATCTGGATTGAAGATCGAGGGAACGGGGACCGCCTGGGACAGGCGGACTACTTTCTTAAATCCCCGCCAAGATCCCATTGAACGTCGCGCTCGGCCGCAGTGCTGCGTT
>JAXMIV010000244.1:0-4619 GCA_034377045.1 Prosthecobacter sp.
AACTACATTTTCCAACGCGCCAAAGCCCGCGACGCGAACTACGACATCACCTCGATCGACCGCAATGTCGCCCTCATGAACATGCTGGACAAGATCATGCAGGCCACTTTCCCCGGCTCTTCGGAAACCGTGGCTGCCGGCGGAAAGTTCTCGACCAAATTGGGCGTGGACAATCAACGCCAGTTATTGGTGGAGATGTTTGATTACATCCGCACCACCAATCTCTATGACAGTTACCAGGCGCCGGAGCGAGGCTCCTGGACCACCCAGAGGAATGACGCCTGGATTGAGCATTACCGCACACGAGATGCACTGGAGGACTCGAAGTTTTTTAAAACCTATACCCCCGGATTCGTCAAGCACCCTGACAACCCGAACTCTAAAGTCGAAAAATCGACCAATGCATTCTTTGACCGATGCCTGCCGGGACATGGCCAGGTGACGCCTGCGGAATGGCGCGTTGGCGGCAAGAGTTATCGGGGCTTTGGCCGCAGCATTTCGATCAGCGAAATCGGGCTGCATTTCATCTGTACAGCCGATGGCCAGCCAGACATGTACAGTTGGCGAATGCTGGAGAAAGATACGGTGCCACGGGATCCGGACGTAGATCCAGTTCGCAGATTCAAGATTCCCGATGTCGGCGATTTTTCGGATCCTGAGACCACGGATGCGATGGCATGGCTTGAGAGCAACCCGACTGGCATTCTCAGCGGCGGTCGCACGGCATTGAAGATGGATCGCACCATCCAAAACCAGTTTGTCATCAAGAATGAATTTCCCAGAGGTTTCGATGGGGAGGGTGCCAAGATCATCAATGCCCCCGCGATGAATTGGGGTAGCGGAACGGGCGAAATCAAAGAACGTTACTATTCCAATTACCCGCCCCTCAAGGTCGAGAAAGTAATTGCGCCGGGTATGTACGGCACCACCTCGGGCCTTATTCCTCCCTCGGACGAAAATTACGCGAAGACTTTCCGCTATCACCCAGGTTACAATTGGAGGAATTGGAACTACACGCTCAAGGAGAACACGCCGCTCTGGCCCAAGGAAAAGCGCATCCAGGCGATGTTGCATTTCGAATTCTTTTGCCCGGCTACCGGATACCCGGAAATCAACCCCGAATTCACCCTGGTGGTCGACGGCGGCGGTCTCAGCAATATCACCATAGACACCGAGGAACAGGGCACCTCGTTCACCCTGCCTCTGTTTCAGACCACAAAGAACATCGTGATCAAAAGTGCCGTTCCCCTCTTTGCGCCGGATGATACGCCGGAAGTGGGTGGTTTCGCAAGCTTTCGGAAACTTGCCAATGGCAGGTCTCTTCCCGCGCGTGACCGCATGCCGGTGGATCCGCCGTATGACTCGAATACCACGGGTGATTTGCATTCCGGCATTCTTAATCTGGATTTGGTCTCTTCTTTCTTCACGGTCAATAGGAACAAAACGATGGGATTTAGATCCAGTTCCCCCATCACCATAAAAATCTATGACAGTCACGACTATCTCAATCGCGAACCCATTCAGACCATCGAATTTGAGCTCAGTGAGGGTGCGGCCCCGCCGCCTGACTTGATCGTGGCGGGTTCCTTTAATGGGAATTTCACCTCTAATAATGTCTTAACCAATCACCCGGCTATCCAGGCTCCGCACTGGTGGACTTTCCATCGCGGTGGTGCTCTGGGACGGATTATTCTCACTCCGGAAGGTGGCCCTACTCAAACCGGTCAGACGGTCGACGTCGACAAAATCACCAATGAGGCGCCGGAGAACCCGGAACAGTTTTGGACTCGCGGGCGCTTGGTCGAGGTGGGAGGTGGCTTGCCGAACACCAAAGGTGCTCTTGCCAACCATGGCGGGTTGACGGCATTAGTTTCCGGACAGCAGAGAGTGCCCGGTGCTAGAGCGTTGATCTATGGCTTTGAATATACCGACAACTATAGGGAGACGACCACGCTAACTTATACCGAATTGACTAGCAATCCTCAGAAGAGAATCGCCTACGATCCCGAGCAAGACTATAATCGCCCCTTGCACTATGGCACCGACGTCGTTCGCACCATGCAGCCCCGCAGTGGTGATCCCAGGCTTATTTACGCCAAGAAAGCAGTGGTGCCTTCGGACTGGACGAATCATATCTTCTGGGACTCGAAGAGCGTCTACCTAGCGCACAATTTCTCCTCTTACACGGCGGGTGCTGAGCCTGGTTTTGACCGAACTGGAGAGGAGTCACCTGTGCCCGCAGACGCAAACAAATTCCGCGTCTTGCCGCAACGGGTGACAGCCAGCGCTGGCTTCACTCCCGACGCTCCCCACAACGACATTGCCCACAGATCGGCTCAGCGTTATTTCGACTTCGATGACAGTGATCCGGGCGGCCGCATGGGGCCTTTCGTCAACAAGCCGGATGAAGGCAACTATGCCGTGGGTGAAATCCAGCCGACCGGCTGGCCGGACCCCAAACGCTGGCGCGCCACTTATTTCCGCGCCACTCACGTCAACTCCAAGGCAACAGCGTCAAGCAAAAGCTTCTTTACCCCGAATCGGATGATCACATCTCCGGTCATGATGGGTTCCCTGCCTTCGGCCCTCTTGGGCGTCGGCGGCACCCTCGAAAATACCAACGACACCGGCGCTTGGCGCAATCTTCTGTTCCGCCCCCACGTGAAGTATTCCGATGCTACCGCCGAAACTCAGCACCCCGGCGCCGTTTCCCCGCCAGATCATAATTTGTTAGACCTGTTCTGGATGCCGGTCGTCGAGCCCTATGCCATCAGTGAGGCACTGTCCACCGCGGGCAAAGTGAACATGAATTATCAAATCCTGCCCTTCACTCACATCCGCCGGGCCACGGCGCTTCACGCCGTGATGAAGGGCGAGGTATTCGCCGCCCTGCCTGATGCCGAGTATACCCCGGCCAAGAGCTTCAAATCTGAGTGGGGCACGGTTGGCAACACGGCCCCCGTCTTCCGCGATGAATCGAACGATTCGCGCTACTGGCACCGCAGCATTGTCATTGACCGCTTCCCCCACGCCAGTGGTACGGATACGGCGTGGTGGCAGCAGGCGATCGGCGAGCGAGTGCTGGGCACGCTTCGTCAATTTGAGGAGCGTTTTAACTTCGGCGCCGGTCCGACCGGAAACACCGCTGGAGGCGCCTTGCCTACCACCCATCGTGGCGGCTTGTTTCGTTCGCCGAGCCAGATCTGCGAAATTCACCTCATTCCCTCGACGGTACCGGTCTCCGGCACCGGCCACAACGTCGTTTACGACCAGATCGACACTTACGAAAAACGAAATACGATCATGGGAACCTTCTGGCAAACCCATTGCGCCACCGGTGACAACACGCGTGAGCGCCCGTACTCCAATCTCTACGCCCGGCTAACCACACGCTCCAATACCTTCCGCGTCCACGTGCGAACTCAAACCATCCGCAAGGCCACCCGCTCCGTCGATTCGGACACCTTCGACCCCGCCAAGGATCAGATCACCGCTGAATTCCGCGGTTCCTTCCTGCTGGAAAGGTACATCGACACCCGGGACGCCACCAACCCCCTGCCAGATTACGCTGCAGCTGGAGTCGACCCATTTACCCGGCCGCCACTGGAGAGCTTCTACCGTTTCCGTGTCCTGGAATCGAAACGCTTCGCTCCGTGATGTCCTAAACCCCCCGTCAATCTATGACTGCCTCTTTACCCCGATCTCTGCTTTGTAAGGAGTGGCGATCATCCTGCCGCGCCGCCTTCACCCTGGTTGAGATTCTCGTCTCACTGACGGTGCTCAGCATCCTCCTGCTCATCAGCGCCCAAGTCATCGGCCAAGTTCAGACGACCTGGTCGGCCTCCAATGCCCGCATCAGTCAATTTCGCGAAGCCCGAACTGCGTTTGACATCCTCACGCGCAACCTGAGCCAGGCCACCCTCAATACCTACATCGACTACGACACCAATTATTTATCGAATGTCGCTACGGCAGCGACTGCCGCTGCTCCAAACAAGTACTTGAGAAAGTCTGATCTCCAGTTCCGCTGCGGGCCGGCTGAAGATTTGGTCAAGGGCGCCGGCGGCGCGGGAGAAGACTACCTGCCGGGCGATGCCGTCTTTTTCCAGGCGCCCCTTGGCATCGCGCAGCAGCCCGGCTTGGTGGGATTGGATCGTCTGCTCTGCGGCCGTGGTTATTTCGTCCAGTTCTCCAATGACGCCTTCTTCAGGCCGGAGTGGCTTCCGCCGGGGATTCTGCGCAATCGCTACCGCCTCATGGAATTCTCTCCTCCTGCGGAGAAAAACCTCATCTATTCCAGTACCGCTGCCAACCCTTGGTTTGCCGATGCCGGGGCGCCCATGGATCCTGAAGAGAGTGCCGTCAACCTCTCCCTGAACCGGCCCGTAGCGGACAATATCGTCTCGCTCATCATCTCGCCCCGGCTGGAACGGGCTGTCACATCAATCAATGGCACCGCGGCTTTCGATTCGGTGCCGACGCCGTCGACTGATGACCCAGGAGCCAAACCCGGCACAGGCGCCCAGGCAACGCGGCATCTGTTGCCGCCGATGCTGAAAATCATCCTCGTCGCCATTGACGAGAGATCGGCGGAACGGCTGTCCAACGGCGACACCGAT
>JAXMIV010000245.1:0-3679 GCA_034377045.1 Prosthecobacter sp.
GCACCGCCTGCTGGGTCAGCGAGTAGACGCCAGTGATCATGGCCTGGGAAGCGATGATCGTGGCGGCCGTGGCCGCGATGATCATTGGCACCAGGAACCCGGCGGGAGCCATCCGGAAAAAGGGATTCTCGGCCGTCGTCGGATCGTGGGCAATCAGTGCCGCCTGACCCAAATAGTTCAAGGTCAGTCCCGGATACACCAGGATGAACCAGGCGCGCCTGAGCGGCGATTTACCAAAGTGGCCAATGTCGGCATACAAGGCCTCGCAACCCGTCACTGCCAGCAGGACCATACCCATCAGCACAATCCCTTCTCGCCCGTGATGCACCAGGTAGTTCACGCCGTGGTGGGGGGAAAGGCTCAGCAGGACCTCGGGGTGACCCAGCATGCGATAAATCCCCAAACCGCCCAGCATGATAAACCACACGATCATGATCGGTCCAAAGCTGGCCCCGATCTTCGCCGTGCCATGCCGCTGCACCAGGAAAAGTGCCAGGAGAATTCCCACAGCAATTGGGATTACGTAACTTTGCAGGCCGAGATTCAGCTCTCCGAGCCCCTCCACCGCTGCTAATACCGAAATCGCCGGCGTGATCATGCCGTCGCCATAAAGCAAGGACGCGCCGAACAACGACAACAGGACGAAACCTCCCATCGTCTTCGGTCCAAACGCTGCCTTCTTCGATCTCAGGAGCGACAGCAGGGCAAACATCCCACCCTCTCCCTGCGCCGTCGCCCGGCTCAGAAGCGTCAGGTACTTCAAGGACACGATGATGGTCAGCGACCAAAACATCAGCGACACCGGGCCGTACACCATGCCCAAATCCGGCGCGGCTGGATCAAAGTGCGAATGCACCAAACATTCCCGCAACGCATACAACGGACTGGTGCCGATGTCCCCATAAACCACCCCCAACGCCGCCAAGGCGAGGGGCCAACTGTTCGAAGAGCGATGTTCTGACATTGGGGATTCTCCGGAGCAGCCGGAGCCCTGATTGATCAGGGGACTGCCTGAAATAGCCAGCCGCAGGCTTTGCGCAAGAGACAATGCTGGTTCGCTAGATCTAAAGTGTTGATATTGAATCGCTTAGCTGCATTAAAATCAAATGAAGCACCCAGACTGGGAGCAAAAACCATTCCAGGAATTCGGGCCCATCCTGGCCCGGCACTTGCGTAAAAGCGCCGTCCGACGGGGCAGTCTTACCGGCGCGGCAACGTGTCCCTTGCCAACGGCAGGCAAATCCGCCATGGATACCGCCCACTTTCTTCCGCCCCTCCCCCCTCAAGATGCCCAAAAAAACCATCCGCGATATCGATGTCAGCCACAAACGCGTCCTCGTCCGCGTGGACTTCAACGTGCCTTTGGATGACAAGGACGGCGTCATGGTGATCACTGACGACACCCGCATCAAGGAGACGCTGCCGACGCTGAATGCCCTGCTGGAGCAAGGCGCCAAGGTCATCCTGTGCAGCCACCTGGGCCGCCCGAAGGGACAGCGCGATCCGAAGCAGTCCCTGGCCCCCGTCGCGCCCGCCCTGAGCAAGCTGCTGGGCCGGCCGGTGGAGTTTGCCAATGATTGCGTCGGCGCGGAGGCGAAAGCCAAGGCGGAGGCGTTGCCACCCGGGGGCGTGCTGCTGCTGGAGAACACCCGCTTTCACGCCGGCGAGGAAAAGAACGACCTTGAGCTGGCGAAGGGCCTGGCCGAACTGGCGGACATCTTCGTCAACGACGCTTTCGGTTCGGCCCACCGGGCGCACAGTTCCACCGCCGGTGTCGCGCAGTTCCTGCCGGCCGTCTCCGGCCTGCTGATGGAAAAGGAGCTGACCTACCTGCACGACGAACTGGAAAATCCGGAGCGCCCCTTCGTCGTCATTCTGGGCGGCGCCAAGGTCAGCGACAAGATCGAGGTCATCAATCGCCTGCTCGACAAGGCCGACACCATCATCATTGGCGGCGGCATGGCTTACACCTTCCGCAAGCTGGCCCAAGGCATCACCCTCGGCAAAAGCCTCTACAAACCCGAGTGGGAACCGATTGCCCAGGCTGCCATCGACAAAGCCAAGGCCCGCGGCGTGAAGTTGCTCATCCCCGTCGATGCCCTGATCACCGACGCCTTCGACTTCGATGCCAAGAAGCTCGGCACAACCCAATATACGGGCGTGAACGAGAACATCCCGGATGGCTGGGAAGGCGTCGACATCGGTCCCGAGTCCGTGAAACTGTTCGCTGAGGAGATCGCCAAAGCCAAGACGGTCATCTGGAACGGTCCCATGGGCGTTTTCGAGATCAAAGCGTCCTCCAAAGGGTCCTTCGACATCGCCGAAGCGGTGGCGGCCAACTCCAGCGCCAAGACCATCATTGGCGGCGGTGACAGCGTCAAAGCCGTGAAAAAGGCCGGTCTGGCTGACAAAATGACCTTCATTTCCACCGGCGGCGGCGCCAGCCTGGAGTTGCTGGAAGGCAAGACCCTGCCCGGGGTGGCGGCGCTGCAAGACAAGTGATTCCCGAAAACAACCCTGCAAGCGGTTCGAGGCCACCCGCGGCCTGCCGCTCGATTAGTTATTGCTCAACCCTCTCCCTCCCCACTCCCCTCTCCCATGAATCACTTCCGCAAACCGATCATCGCCGCGAACTGGAAAATGCACATGACGCCGCAGGAGACGGACGATTTCCTGCGCTCCTTTTCCCGTCTGGTGCCCAACAAGTGCCCGGTGCAGATCGTCGTCGCCCCGCCCTTTGTGAGCCTGACCAAGGCGCAGGATGTGCTGATGAATGCGCGTGAGGAGATCGTCGAGCTGGCGGCGCAGAACATGAGCCAATTCCCCGCCGGCGCCTACACCGGCGAAATCAGCGCCCGCATGATCAAGGACTGCGGCTGCCGGCATGTGATCCTCGGCCATAGCGAGCGGCGCAGCATTTTTGGTGAAACCAACGCCACCATTCATGCCAAGGTCGTAGCGGCCCTGGAAGCCCGCTTGCATCCTATTCTCTGCATCGGCGAAACGCTGGAAGAGCGTGACGGCGGCCTGGTGGAACAGGTGCTGGGCAGCCAGCTCCGCGAATGCCTGGCAGACATCGGCGCCCGCCGGGTGCAGGACTGCGTGATCGCCTATGAGCCGGTCTGGGCCATCGGCACCGGCCGCACCGCCAGCCCGCAGCAGGCGCAGGAAACGCACGCCTTTTGCCGTCAGGTGCTCAATGAGTTGTTCGGCGAGGATACCGGCCAGCGCATCCGCATCCAGTACGGTGGCAGCGTCAAGCCTAACAACATGGCGGAATTGATCTCGCAGCCGGACGTGGACGGCGCGCTTGTCGGCGGCGCCAGCCTCGAAAGCGGCAGCTTCTGGGAGATCTGCCGCGCGGCGATTGATTGGGCGAACGCGAACGCGTAAGGGTGAGTGGCTATCTCGGGAATCGGCGGCGCCTTGTGCGAAGACCGCTGCTGATGGTGTTTGATTGCAACTTCGGATCGCATCCAAATTCGAATGTGGCGCTCCCCGGTCAGACGCGAACAAACACCCAGCGCTGGTAGGGATGAGCTGCGTCCTGATCATTACCCACCACTTTTCGCGAGTTGCCAGGTCTGAGGCATGTCGTGAAGATGGTGCAGGCCGCGCCACAACACGTGTGTGCCGGGTGGCGGATCGTTATTGCGTGCCAGATAACCGCCCAGTTGGG
>JAXMIV010000246.1:0-8804 GCA_034377045.1 Prosthecobacter sp.
TTCCCTCGGTTACCACCGGAACGTCCTTGACGATCTCAATGCGGTCTGAAGTCACCTCAGCTCGCAAACGGATGCCGGGCTCGACGCCGAAGATCCGCTTTACGGACTCGGGCAGATTGATCTGTCCAGCCTCATCGATGGTAATCGTCGCGGTCATGAGTTGAGTTTGCCATCCAATCGCTCGAACCGCAAGTCCACCGTGGGGCTGATGACACAGCAAGAAGGGAGACTGTGGCCAGTCTCCCTTTGAGTGATCTGAGTTGTTGGGCGGGTTAGGCGAGGGCTTTGGTCACGGCTTCGGCGGTCATGCCAAGTTCCTTCATGACGGTGTTGCCCGGGGCGCTGAGGCCGAAACGGTCGATGCCGAGGACGGTGCCCTGGGTGCCGACGTATTTCCACCAAAGGGCGGTGACGCCGGCTTCGATGGCGATGCGTTTGGTGCAGCTTTGCGGGAGGACTTCGTCCTTATAGCTTTGGGGCTGCCGATCGAAACGCTCGGTGCAGGGCATGGAGACGACGCGGACGCCGGGCTTGCCCTTGGCGCCATCAACGGCATGCTGGAGTTCGGAACCGGTGGCGATGACGATGGCCTCAAGGGGCGCCGTTTCCTTGATGAGGATGTAGCCGCCCTTCAGCGTGCCTTGACGGCGGACGCCGGCGGAGGCACTGCCCTGATGCGGGATGTCCTGACGGGAAAGCGCGAGGAGGGTCGGGCCATTTGAACGGCTGAAGGCGGCGGCAAAAGCGGCGGCGGTTTCTTCGGCATCGCCTGGGCGAATGACGTCGAGGTTCGGGATGACGCGCAGGCCGCTGACGGTTTCCACGGGCTGATGGGTGGGGCCATCTTCGCCAACACCGACGGAGTCGTGGGTGAAGATGTAGGTGACGGGCAGCTTCGAGAGGGCGGCAAGGCGGATGCTGGGGCGGCAGTAATCGGCAAAGACGAGGAAGGTGGCGCCGCTGGCGAGGAAGAGGCCGTCGTAAGCGATGCCGTTGCAGATGGCGGCCATGGCGTGTTCGCGGATGCCGAACCAAATGTTGCGACCGGTGGGTTGGGTGCGGCTGAAGTCGCCGCCGTCCTTGATGTAGTTCTTGGTGGAACCGAAGAGATCGGCGCTGCCGGTGATCAGGTAAGGAACGGCCTTGGCGATGTGATTGAGGATTTCGCCGCCGCTGTTGCGGGTGGCGGCCTTGCCTTCAGCCGGATATTCGGGGACCGCCTTGAGCAGGTCCTCGACATTCAACTCGCCTTTGCGAGCCTCTTCGAGCTGTTTGGCGAGTTCGGGGTTGGCGGTTTTCCAGGCTTCGTAGGTTTTGCTCCACTCAGCTTGGGCGGCTGCGCGCTTGGTTTTGAGATCGGCGAAATGGGCGCGGACGTCGTCACTGACGTGGAAATGGGTGCCTTCCGGGATGCCGAGGGCTTTCTTGGCGGCATCAACGAACTTGGCGCCGCCTTCGCCGTGGGCCTTGGCGGTGCCGGCGACTTCGGGGATGCCTTTGCCGATGAGGGTCTTGGCAATGATGATCTTGGGTTTGCCGTTGTTGGCATTCTTGGCGTTTTCGAAAGCCGCCAGGACGGCGTCCATGTCGTGGCCGTCGATAGTCACGGCGTCCCAGCCGATCGCCTTGAAGAGGGTCTCAACGTCTTCGCTCTGGGTGACCTTGGCCATGGCGTCGAGGGTGACGTCGTTGGCATCGTAAATGAGAATGAGGTTATCGAGGCCGTTGTGAGCGGCGAAGGAGACCGCCTCACGCGACACGCCCTCTTGCAGGCAACCGTCACCGGCAAGGGCGACGACGTGGTGAACGATGATGGTATGGGCGGCGGTGTTGTATATGGCGGCGGCCATTTTGCCGCTGAGGGCAAAGCCGACCGCATTGCCGACGCCCTGGCCGAGGGGGCCGGTGGTGCATTCGATGCCGACGGTTTCGAAGGATTCGGGGTGGCCGGGGGTATGGCTGCCGAGTTGGCGGAAGTGCTTCAATTCATCAAGGGACAGGTCATAACCGCTGAGGTGCAGCCAGGAGTAGATGAACATGGAGCCGTGGCCGGCGCTGAGGATGAAGCGGTCGCGGTTGAGCCAGGAAGGCTTGGCGGGATCGAACCGGAGCGCCTGTCCAAAAAGCACGGCGCCGATTTCCGCAGCCCCCAGCGGCAGGCCTAGATGGCCGGAGGAGCAGGCATGGACGGCGTCCATGGCGAGACCACGGGCTTCATTGGCGGCTTTGGCGAGAATAGCTTTATTCATGAAAGAACGGGGAGAAAATGCAGGAAAGGCCGCGCCAAATCTGGCGGGGGCGGGCTATTTACCGGGGGTAAGGGGGCGTTTCAAGGACGAAAACTGCCCTTGGCAGGCAGAAATCCGACCCCAAATACACCCGGAATCCGAGCTTGACCCGAAAAGGGAGACGAAAATCGGTTCTTGACTCTCGGGAGCCATTTTCGTTAGGCTCTGGATTAATCGTCGGATTCATAACCCCGGCGGTCGGTTCTGCCTGTTCTTATCAACCTTAAAATAACAGCCCGAAATACTATGAAGACCAGAAAACTCAAGATCTTGGCGTCTCTCGGCGCTTTACTGCTCTCAAGCGGCTCTATCTTCGCCGGACCCCCGGTTGCGGATCATAGCAAGGACAAGACACCTATCCAACCACTCCCCGAAATCTGCGGGCCCTGGTTCGCCGGCTTCAACGCCGGAGTCTGGTGGGTGGAAGATTATGGTACGAACGTGCCGTTCGCGCCTGGTGTGGGGGATCACGACGTCAGTTTTGAGACCGGCTTTGGGATCAATGCCACGCCAATCGGCTATCGAGTCTGTGAAATGTTTGCCGTGTCGCTCGAGACTGGCTTCTATCAGGCTGATGTTGACAGTGTGACATTGCCAGCAGGTGGTGGCCTATTTACTGCCACCGATGGCCAATTGCGACTGTTTCCGGTCATGGTGAATGGTACCCTGACCTTCCCGGTCAGCGATCGCCTGACCTTGTATGCGGGCGTCGGAGTGGGCGCTGTGTATCGCGAACTGGAAGCCACGGTTCCGCTGGTTGCCCTGCTGGGCTCCTTTCACGATTCAGGCTGGGATTGCATGGTGCAGGCCAGGGCCGGTCTTGCCTTTGAGATCGCCGACTGCACGTTCCTGAATGTCGGGTATCGTTACAACCACGTTTTCACCTCCCCCGACGATATCGCCGGTCACATGGTGGAAGCTGGGATCACGTTCATGTGGCACTGAGTTGGGCGGTTCGACGGTTATTTGCGAAAGCCGGTGGAGAAATCCACCGGCTTTTCTTTTTAGGGTGCGGTGGAATTTGGCGGCAGATGCGGCAGGGTGGTCTCGTGATGAGAGCCAGAGGGATTGAGTGTTGGATCGCAGCAAGCATGGTTGTGGGGCAAGGATTCGCCTTGGCAGACGAGGCGGCTACTTTGTCGCGATTGCAGAAGGACGTGCTGCCGCTGCTGTCGAAGTACTGCCTTGAATGCCATGACTCGGAGATGAGAAAGGCGGACATCAATCTGGAACTGCTGACGGATGCCAAGGCGGCGCGGCTGGATGTGCGGCTTTGGGACAAGGTGGAGGAGCAGTTGCGCACGCATTTGATGCCACCAAAGAAGAAGGAAAAGCCACCGGAGGAGGGCAGGAAGGTGATCCTGGAATGGATTGCGGCAGCGGCGGACACGGTGCGGGAGAAAACTCCCTCGGACCCGGGTTACCGGAAGGCGCGCCGGCTTACTCGGACCGAATACAGCCTCAGCGTGCGGGATGTCCTTGGCTGTGCAGACAGGCTGGGCGAGACGTTTCCGGCTGATGGCGCCGGCGGCGAGGGATTCGACAACAACGCGGACACGCTAACCATCCCCTCCCTGTTGATCGAAAAGTATCTGGAAGCCGCGGACCTGGGTCTGACGGAGGCGTGGAAGCGGCCTGAGAGCCTGGCCCGGCTCCTGGTGACGCGGCCTTCACCGATGGTGAGCCCACCTGCCGCCGCGAAGGTGAATCTGGAAAAGCTGGCTCGCCGCGCCTATCGCCGCCCGCTGACGGACGCGGACACGGCGCCGTTGCTGGCCGTTTTCGAGCAGGCGACGAAACGCGGCCTGGACTTTGATGCGGCCATGCGGGTGGCATTCAAGGCGGTGCTGATGTCCCCCAAGTTCTTGATCCTGCAGGAAGAGGACCGGCCCGGTGAACCCACGGCGTGGCGAATCAGCAGTCATGAAATGGCCACCCGACTGTCGTATTTTCTTTGGTCGACCCTGCCGGACGAGACGTTGACGCGATTGGCGGATGCCGGCCAACTTCAGGAGCCAAGGGTGATCGAAGCGCAGGTGAAGCGCATGCTTGAGGACAAGCGGGCGCAGGCATTCATCCAGAACTTCGCGGGACAGTGGCTGGGCCTTCCGGAATTGTTCAACACGGTCGACCCGGATCGGGGGAAGTATCCTGAGTTTACGCCGAGCCTGCGGCAGGCGATGTACGATGAGGGAATGCGCTTTGCGGATGCGATCCTGCGTGGCAATGGCCGGGTGCTGGAGTTCATCGACAGCGACTATACCTACGTTAACGAAGAGCTGGCCAAGTTCTATGGAGTACCAGGCGTCCAGGGGCCTGACATGCGGCGCGTAACGCTGCCGGATGCGCGGCGCGGTGGATTGTTAGGCATGGGCGCGATCCTGGCGGCGACGGCCTATCCGCAACGCACGAGTCCGGTGCTCAGGGGAAAGTGGGTTTTGGAGCAGTTGCTCGGCACGCCCGCGCCGCCGCCACCCGCGAATGTGGGTTCTCTGCCGGAGGATGATCGCAACCTGAAAGAATTGACCTTCCGGCAACAACTGGAAAAACATCGCAGCCGGGAGCAGTGCATGGGTTGTCATAACCGGTTAGACCCGCCGGGCTTTGGCCTGGAGAATTTCGACCCGATCGGCAAATGGCGTGATGCGGAAAACGGCAAACCTTTGGACACGCGCGGCAATCTTCCCGATGGCCGCAGCTTCACCGGTCCGGCGGAAATGCGGAAGATGCTGATGCAGGAGAAGGCCAAGTTTGTGCGCAATTTTTGCCGGCGTTTGCTAGGTTATGCGCTGGAACGCGGGTTGGAGCCGTGTGATCAACCGACCCTCCTGCGGCTGGAAGCGACCCTCGCGAAAAGTGAGTACCGCAGCTTGCCGGCGATCATTGCGGTGGCGCAGAGCTTTCCATTTACCCACCGGCGGAACTCCGAAACGCGCTAGTGGGGCGGCGGACTCAACACATTGGCGGGAGCGCCGCGGCGTTGCGCCAGGAAGCGCTCCGGAGACAGGCGATTCAAGGGGGCGCTGGCGTAACCGACGCTAGGGTTGATGTAGGGCCCTTCGCGGACTTCGAAGTGCAGATGCGCGAAGTAAAGACCGTTGGCGGTGCCCACGGTGCCAATGGGTTCGCCCCTCTGCACTACCTGGCCGACCACGACCTGGACATCTTTCAAATGGGCGTAGACGGTTTGAACGACGAGTTCCTCGGCCGGGTTGATCATATCAGGCACCCTGTGTGCCAGGATCAGCATATTGCCCCAGCCGGTTCCCGGCGTACCCGCGAAAACCACACGGCCAGCTCCGGCAGCATACACCGGGTCGCCGAAGTCGGAATTCATCCCGCCGATGCCGTTGAGGTCATCGCCAAGGTGCATGGTGATGCGGAAGGGCTGGGCATTGTAGGTGAGCGCCCCGTGCGGGGATCCCATGGGATAATCGAAGCGGACGGCCGTGGGAAGCTGGGCGATATCCTCCGCGGTCAGGCGAATGAAGGCGGGGTCAAAGCGCGCGGGCGGCGGCAGTGGTTTGAGGTAGTTCACCACCCATTGCAGCCCCGGTTTCCCCTTCACCAGCCAAAACGCCGCCCCGGCGAAAACGAAGACTAAAAGAGCGGCAAAAAGATGGACGGAACGCATGAGGCGACAAAGGGGGACACTAAACCTGCAATTGCGCGTGATTCCAGTACTTCACAACTTGCGCTCAGTCTCAATTAGGTTTAGCTAGTCTCAGTATGGATCCACGAGTCAAAGAGCGATTGGAGGCTCACCTGATGACCACCGGGTTGCGCCGGACCAAACAGCGGGAAACCATCGTCGAGGCCGCCTTTGCCACGGACGATCACTTCAACGCCGACGAACTGCTGGACAAGGCGCGCAAGCTGGATCGCACCGTTTCGCGGGCGACGGTGTACCGCACCCTGACGCTGCTGGTGGAATGCGGCCTTTTGCAGGTGGTGGATCTGGGGCGGGACCAGACCTACTACGACCCCAATTTCCTCGACAAGCCCCAGCACAATCACCTGATCTGCCTCGACTGTGACCGGGTCGTTGAGTTTGAGGATGAGCATGTCGGGGTTCTGCACGATTGCATCACGCGGAGGCTGGGGTTTCAGCCGCAGCTTAAATCGATGCGGATCGAGGCGCATTGCGACGAATTGGCGCGCACGGGCACGTGCAAATTTAAGGAGAAACGCCAGTTGGCGATGGCGTAGGGGTGGTTTCCGCACAAGCCGCAGGTTGCGCGGGGTTTGAATTCCGCTACTCTCCGCGCCCCATCTATGTGGAAAGGCCGGTTTCAGAAAGAGACGAGCAAGCTCGTGCAGAGCTACGGGGAATCCGTGTCCTTTGACTGGCGGCTTTTCGCGCAGGATATTCAGGGCTCCATCGCTCACTCCAAAGGGCTGCTGAAAGCGGGCATCCTGACCGCGGACGAACAGCAGGCGATCGAAAGCGGCCTGCGGGACATTCAGCGTGAAATTGAGCGCGGGGATTTTGAGTTCAAAGAGTCCCTGGAAGACGTGCACATGAACATTGAGGCGGAGCTGACGCGCCGCATCGGGCCAGCGGGCGCGAAACTGCATACGGCGCGCAGCCGCAATGACCAGATCGCCACCGATGTCCGGCTGTACACGCGCGATGCCGTCGATGGATTGACCCTGCTTATTCGGGATCTGCAGCGCACGCTGGTTGAGGCGGCGGAGCGCAGCAGCGGCGCCGTAGTGCCGGGTTACACCCATTTGCAACGGGGACAGCCGGTTCTGTTCGCCCACCACCTGCTGGCCTACGTGGAAATGCTGGATCGCGATGCGGCGAGATTGGCGGATGCGCGCAAGCGCATCGACGTGATGCCGCTGGGCTCAGGCGCGTTGGCAGGCTCCACCATCATTGTTGATCGCGACTATGTGGCGGAACAATTGGGCTTTGCGGCGATCAGTCAAAACAGCATGGACGCGATCAGTGATCGTGACTTTGCGGCGGAGGTGCTTTTTGTCATCGCGCTGTGCGGCGTGCATCTATCCCGGTTCAGTGAGGACGTGATCCTCTGGTGCAGCAGCGAGTTTGGCTTTGTGACCTTGAGCGATGCGCACACGACGGGATCGAGTCTGATGCCGCAGAAGAAGAATCCGGATGTGGCCGAACTGACGCGCGGCAAGTCCGGGCGGCTGCTCGGCAACCTGGTGTGCCTGCTGACGATCCTGAAAGGCCTGCCGATGACCTACAATCGGGACCTTCAGGAAGATAAGGAACCGCTGTTTGACTCGATCGATACGCTCAAGGCAGCCCTGGAGGTGTTTGCCGAGATGATCGCCGGCATGGAGGTGAATGAGGCGCGCACCCGCGCCGCCGCCAGTGATCCGATGCTGCTGGCGACCGATCTGGCGGACTACCTGGTCAATCACGGCGTGCCGTTCCGGCAGGCGCATGAGGCGATTGGCAAACTTGTCGCCTTTTCCGCGAGCGAGAAGCGTGCGTTTGCCGACCTCACGCTGGCGGAGTACCAACAGTTTTCATCGGCCTTTGGCAGCGATCTTTTTGAGTGCCTGAACTTGGACACGGCGTTGCAGGCGCGGAAAGGCATCGGCGCGCCGTCCCCGCAAAACGTCGCGCGGCAGATCGCGCGTTGGAGGGCGGAGCTTTCGGTTTGAGCCATGGTGCTTCCCGTCCCATATTTTCCGCTATTTGAGCCCGGCCGCGAGGCGGGATGGAGCCTGGAGAGCTGCAAGCGGGTTTTTGATCATCCGCACATCAGCGTCGAGCGGGCGGAATTTCTGACGCCGCACCGGCGGGATCAACCAGTGCCGTGGATGGTGGTGCATCGCAAGGCCGCGGTCGCGATCGCCCCGGTGCTGGCAGACGGGCGTTTCGTCATGATCTCGCAGGAGCGGCTGCCGGTGCAGCAGACCTGCCTGGAATTTCCCGCAGGCCAGGTCGATGAAGAAGCGCCCCTGGACCAACCTGATTGCAGCCGGGAAATCATCGCCGCCACGGCCCTGCGCGAGCTTCGGGAAGAGGCCGGACTGGAATTGCACCCCACTCTGGGCAGGCTGGAACCCCTCGGCTGGTTTCTTCCTTCGCAAGGATTCACCAACGAGCACGTTTACTTATTCAAGGCGGAGCCCGTGTGTGTCGTCAGCCGTCCGGAACCGGATGGAAGCGAGCACATCAGCGACGTGCGGTTTGTCAGTGCAGAAGAGTTGCGGAGGATGATCGCGGAAAACGAGGTCACCACCGCCCTGACGCTGGCGCTCTATGCACGGATGGCGGCGAAAGGGTCGCTCCCAGGCGTTTGATATCACCGCACTCATTTATTTTATGTGGCAGGGTTTGCTAACCAAAGTTTTCAAGATGCGCGAGAAGGTCGCGATGAACCTCGGCAAAGATGACGAGGAAAAGCCCTTTCTGGAGCATCTCGACGATCTGCGGACCATGCTCGTCAGGATCATCGTGACTCTGCTGGTCACGATGATCGGTACCTTCTGCTTCTATAAGCAGTTGTTCGAGCTCATTATCCTGCCGTT